>CAINNT010000149.1 GCA_903851225.1 uncultured Chloroflexota bacterium | reverse complement strand
TCGCCGAAGCGCAGCGCCTCATCAACGGCTTTCGGCCATTCGTCGGGCGAGTGCGCGATCTTCATGCCAATCGACGAGCCGTGTGCGGCAGGCTTGCCGATGAGCGCGCCCGTCGCGGTGTGCTCGTTCGCGAACGTGCGGATCGTGCTGAGGATGGCTTCGCGGTCTGATACCCATTGGCGCTTTGTGATCACGAGCTCAGGGAGCGTCGCCACGCCGTGTTCGCGCGCGAGCGCCTTGAAGGCCGGCTTATCCATGCCCAGTGCAGCAACCTCTGGGGTATCGCCGACATAGTTCAGACCCGCCGCAGCGGCCGCTGCAGCGATCGTGCCATCTTCGTCTCCCGGGCCGTGCAGCGCGGGGATGACAATCGTCGTCGGCGCGGTTGCGGCTACGCCGCGCAGAAATTCAGCAAGATCCACGGACTGTCTGCCGGACAGTGCGGGCGCACTCAGGTCGGAATAGGCTGCGCCGGAGACCTCGCCACGACGATGCTCTGGGGCCAGCGGGCGGAGTGAGCCATCTCGTGCGATGTGTGCCTGGGTGACCGAAAGGCCGGCGTCGAGTAGCGCGGCAGCAATTGCCGTGCCCGAGATCACCGAGATATCGGACTCGGCGCTCGTTCCCCCAAAGAGGACCAGAACGGGTGGGAGTGCGCCATGCGTGCTCACGCGGCGAACTCCCCGATGAATGCGATCTCGGTGGCGAGCGTGATGCCGTGCTGTGCCTGGACCGCGTCGCGGCAAGCGTCGTGAAGGGCGCGGATATCGGCTGCGGTCGCTCCGCCACGGTTCAAGATCCAGTTTGCGTGCATCTCAGCGACCTCTGCGCCACCAATGCGCACACCCTTCATTCCAGCCGCCTCAATGAGTGCACCAGCGCTCTGCCCCCCGGGGGGATTACGGAAGACGCTGCCAGCGCTCGGGATGCCGAGCGGCTGATGTTCGCGACGCCAACGTCGAATCTCTTCAAGGTGCGCCTTGATCAGATCGGGTTCGCCTTGCTGCAGTGCGACGCTCGCGCCAAGAATCACCTCGCCGCTGCCCTCGGGTCGCTTGAACCGCGACTCGCGATAGGCGAACGCCGCGTCGGCCGCAGGGATATCCACCTCGGTGCCATCCGCGCGGAGCAGCGTGACCGACGTGGTGATCGCAGCCATCTCACCGCCATGCGCGCCAGCATTCGCCCAGATGGCACCGCCGATATTTCCCGGAATGGCCAGGGCGAACTCCAGTCCGGTCAGGCCAGCTTCAGCCGCAATCGTCGACGCCTTCGCCATCGGCACTCCTGAATCGAACGAGATGGTCCCCGCCGCCTGATCGACGTCGTAGCCCGCGCTGCGATTGAGGGCCACGATGCCGCGAATTCCGGCGTCACCAACAACGACATTGCTGCCGCGCCCGAGGACAAGAAGCGGCCAGCCACGTGAGGCGGCGAGTCGGACCAACCCACGGAGGGCGAATCGATCGCGAATGGTCACAAGAAGATCGGCTGGTCCACCGACGCGCATGGTGGTGTGCTCGGCGAGGGGCTCCTTGCGCAGGACCTTCAAGCTGAGCCGACGCTCCATCTCGCGTGCGGCTGTCTCGGCGTCGACCCACGGCTGGGCCCTTTGGGTGTCGCTCATCAATGCCTCCCGAGATCCAGCAGCGTCTTGGCGATGACGAACGCAGCCTCAGGGTGCGCCAAGGTTCTGGCTGCTCGTTGTGCTGCAGCACGTTGTTCCGGCGTGGCATAGGTTGCCACCGCTGCGAGAAGTCGCTCCGCGGTGAGATCCTCGTCGTTGATGAGGGTTGCGGCGCCCGCCGCTGCAGCAGCCTCTGCGTTTGCGCGCTGATGGCCGCCTGCAAACGGGTACGGCACAATGATCGCCGGGAGCCCAGCCGCGGCCGCCTCGGCGATGGTTGATGCTCCGGCACGGCCGAGCATCAAATCGGCGGCGACCAGCGCGGCCTCCATAGCCCCACCGCCCAGGAATTCAACCGGGACGTAGCGCTCGCGCAGTTCCGCTGGGAGACTCGCCTGGCGGCGCTCCGCCTCCGGCAGTCCATCCAGTACGACATGCACGACGCGCCACGCAGACAACAGCGTTGCGAGCGCCCCATCGAGCGCAGTTTCGAAACGACGCACCCGCTGTGATCCGCCGAAGATCAGGAGGAGTTGATCGGATTCTTCGAGGCCATGGGCCGCCCGAGCAGTGGCTCGGTCGACGGTAAGCTCGCGCACGGGTGTGCCCGTCACAGTTGTCTTGTCGCCGCGCCACGGAGCACGCTCCGCCGTCTCTCTCCAGGCGACCGCGCGATGTGTGGCAAGCGGCGCAACGAGGGTGTTCGACCGACCCGCCTGAACATTCCCCTCCCACAACAGGCTTGGCGTGCGCGTCAACCACGCGGCAATCAGCGTGGGAATGGCGATGTAGCCACCCGTGGAGAAGATCACGTCAGGTCGAACGCGACGGATCTCGCGCATCGCCTGCGGGATTGACCAAAGCAGCTTGATCGCATCACGTACCGTGGCTGCGATACCGGCGCCGCTCGGTCGCAAACTCGGGGCAGCCAATAGCGTGAGTGGGTATCCCGCCTCTGGGACGAGGCGTGACTCGACTCCACGCGCGCCGCCGAGCCAACTGATCTCAGCGTCGGTATGGAGTCGGCGAACCGTGCGAGCCACGGCGAACGCCGGGAAGAGATGTCCCCCCGTTCCGCCACCCGCGATGAGCACGCGCATCACTACCTCCTGCCTGACCTGGCTCCATCGTCTCACGCGAAACCGAGAGGAGCAGCCCAATCGCCGCCATCAGCACAATGAGCGCCGAGCCGCCCTGGGAGACGAGCGGAAGCGGCACGCCGGTTACCGGCATCAGTGCGAGCACAACGGCGATGTTCACAAACGCCTGCCCCGAGACCCACACGACGATACCTGTTGCGATCAGAGCGCCGAACGTGTCAGGGGCAAGACGTGCCGCTCGCAGGCCACGAAGAGCAATCGCCATGAAGGCGGAGATCACGATCAGCATGCCGACGAGGCCAGCCTCTTCGCCGATCACAGCAAAAATGTAGTCGTTCCACGCGTATGGAATGTTGATCCCACCCAGTTGCTGCGACGAGCCGAGGCCTGTGCCGAGAGGCCCACCAACCGCCATCGCGATCAGCCCTTGCAGTGTTTGATAGGTGGATCCGGTCGGATCTGAAAACGGATCGCTGAAACCACCGAGGCGTGCCGCCTGATACCCGTTCACGAACATCAGGACGATGGCAACGCCTGCTGCGCCAGCTCCTGGAACCAGCACCTTGCGGAGCGGAACCCCTGCGACAAAGAGGAGCGAGAATCCGATCAATCCGAGAATCGATGCGGTGCCGAGGTCTGGCTCTACAAGCACCAAGAGAACGGAGAGTACAATCGCCAGAAGTGGTGAGAGCATCGACTCCCACGACTTGCCGATCTCGTGACCACGGCGGGCCAGATGATCAGCGAGAAAGAGGATCAGCGAGAATTTGGCCGCCTCCGCCGCATGGATGCTGAATAGCCCGATTGAGAGAGAGCGACGAAGCCCAGCATCGGTTGGAACCCCTGGAATCAGCACCACGATCAGTAGGGCGATCGAGATGAGCATCAAGAGCGGTGCAAATGGACGCCAGCGCCGATAGTCAATTGCGGAGAGGAAGT
>CAINNT010000148.1 GCA_903851225.1 uncultured Chloroflexota bacterium | reverse complement strand
TCTGTCGCCACCGTAGCACTGCGTTGGTGTCGCCATGGGTGGCGCTCTGGTTTCAGCCGGGCCGCCGAAACCGCGACGATCCTACGCGGCGATGCCGAAAGTCGCGGTCACGCTCGCGCTGATTGTCAACTCCCCCGGGGGCACCGGCGTCGTTGGCGGTTCGGGCCTCACCGTTTGCGCGAGCGAGGCATAGTCGGCGGAACGCCAGCGGTCCTCGCGCACGTCTAGATTGTTGGTGTGCCCGTCTGCACCGATGATCGGCCCGAGCGCCACGCCAAGACCGGCGGCAACGGCCTCCGCACGTGCGCGGGCACTTGCCGCTGCTTGGGTGAGGGCTGCGAGCTCATGTGGCGCACGGTCCAGCAGGGCAAACACTAGGCCGTCTGTGGCGTCGGCGCCTGCCTTGATCACGTTGTCGATGACCGTCCCGATGAGCGTTAGGTCTGAGAGGGTCACCTCGATCGAGGTGGCCGCTTGATTGCCGACCACCCTCGGCGGTTCTGCCGGCTTGCCTGCCTTTGCCTGCGGGTACACGTACGTCGGCGACAGCACCAATCGGTTCGTCCTGACGGCGCGTTCGGGCACGCCGGATGCCGATAGTGCCGACGTCACTGCGGCGCATTTGACTGCGTTGGCCCAGCTTGCATCCGACGCGGTCTCACCGGTCGACCCGACGACGGTCACGAACTTGGCAACATCTGGGGTCGTCGTGATTGAACTCTCACCCGATATCCGGATGGTAGGTGCGCTTGGCACGTGGTCGCGGCTCATGGCTTCCTCCCGAAACGACGTCGCGATCCGTTCACCATCAAAGGTCACGGCGAGGCACGCGATGTGACACGCACGCCGGGTTTTCGGGCATCCTTCCGCGCTCCGCCCCGTCCCTCCACCCGTAGCGGCGCAGTAACAAGCGTTTACGCAGCGGTGCGCGTCCGGCGCTAGTGAAGCGCCATGAAGCTGCTCAAAAAGTAAGAGCCTATGTCCTGGTGCCCAGTCAACGGCAAGAACCCACGTGATTGTTGGTGTCTGACGATTACTGGCCACGCGTCACGAGGATGTTCGAGAACCGCGCATCGGTATCCCCCACGACCTCTTTCCACGGGCTTGCGGTGAACCAGGCGCTCCCCTCCCGCAATTCGATATCCGTAAACGATGCGACCTGTTTGCCATTGATTGTAAGTTTAAATTCAGATCCAATACAGCTGAATTCTATGTTATTCTTATCTCTTGGATTGCTCTCGATTGCGCTGTCGTTTCGCCATGGCACTGGTTGAGCGTGGAGTTGATTTTGAATCCATTTCTCAATGATGAAACTTCGGAATTCGGGAGATATCGTAACTCGATATTGACTACCTGAGTCGGTGTGTCTACATGCCACGATGATGGTACGCCCCTCAACGGCTCCGACCAGTCTAGCTGTTAACTGGATTGCGATATCTGATTCATTCGTTGAAGTCAATGGCACTGTGTTTATTCCAAGTGTATATTTGCCCCGAGCGGCCTTCCTGAAGATCTTATATTCGCGATCATATACAGAAAATTCATAATCTCCAGTAACACCAAGTCGAAGCGTGGTGGCCGTCGAGTCGAAGAACTCGCGGCGGATCACGTTCGGGTCGCTCGCAGTCGTAGCTGGCGCACGAACGGTCGGGGCAGGTTGGCGAGTCGGCGTCTCGGGTTGCCGCGTTGGCGGTGCCATGGGTGAGGGTGCACGCGTCGGGGTTGCAGGTTGCCGAGGGGTCGGGGTACGCGTCGGCACTTCCGGCGTCCGGATGGTGGCCGCGGGCGACCGGGGGACCAGAGTCCTCGACGCCGTCGACTGGGCAAAGT
>CAINNT010000147.1 GCA_903851225.1 uncultured Chloroflexota bacterium | reverse complement strand
GTTCTGGCTCACAACAAGACGCTCGCCGCGCAGCTCTACGCGGAGCTGAAAGAGTTCTTTCCCGAGAATGCCGTTGAATATTTCGTGTCGTACTTCGACTACTACCAGCCCGAAGCGTATCTCCCGCGATCCGACACCTATATCGAGAAAGACTCAAGCCGAAACGACGAGATCGACCAGCTGCGGCATGCCGCGACGAAGGCGCTCTTCGAGCGCCGTGACACCATCATCGTTGCCTCGGTCTCCTGTATCTATGGCCTCGGGGCGCCTGTCGACTACGGCGCAACGGTCCTCAGGGTGCGTAAATCGGGGCGGTATCGCCGTGACGCCATCCTGCGCCACCTTGTAGACCTTCAATACCAACGCAACGACGCCACCCTTGGCCGTGCAAAGTTCCGCGTACGAGGCGACACCCTCGAAGTGCAACCCGCCGGCGAGGAGACGATCTTGCGGGTGGAGTTCTTCGGCGACGAGGTTGAGCGCATCGCCGAAGTGGATCCACTTACTGGCGAGATCCTCGCGGAGCGCAACGAAATGACCATCTATCCAGCCACCCACTATGTAACCCCGGCGGATAAGCTGGCGGAGGCCATTCGTGACATCGAGGTCGAGATGGAGGGGCGCTGTCGCGAACTGGAGGCTACTGGAAAGGTGCTCGAGGCTGCGCGACTGCGCCAGCGCACCACCTTCGACCTCGAGATGATGCGTGAGGTGGGCTTCTGCTCCGGGATTGAGAACTATTCGCGCCACCTCTCGCGCCGCGAGCCCGGCTCCCGACCGTGGACGCTGCTCGACTACTTCCCGGCCGACTGGCTCCTGGTGGTTGACGAAAGCCACATGAGCATTCCGCAGGTTGTCGGCATGTACAAGAACGACCGATCTCGCAAGGAGATTCTCGTTGACTTCGGCTTCCGGCTCCCGAGTGCGCTCGACAACCGCCCACTCACCTTCGAGGAGTTCGAGGCGAGTGTTCGTCAGGCGATCTATGTCTCTGCAACGCCGGGAAGCTACGAACGCGAGCGCGCCAACAAGGTTGTCGAGCAGTTGATTCGGCCAACAGGGGTTGTAGATCCGCAGATCACTGTGCTCCCGACAAAGGGTCAAATCGACGATCTCCTCGAGCGAATCCAAGGTCGCGTCAAGAAGAAGGAGCGCGTGATCGTAACAACGCTCACCAAGCGAATGGCCGAAGAGCTCTCGTCGTACCTAGAAGAGGCGGGGATTCGCGTCCGTTACCTCCATAGCGAGATCGATACGCTCGAGCGCATCGAGATCTTGCGAGACCTTCGTCTTGGGGTCTTCGATGTAATCGTCGGGATCAACCTGCTTCGCGAGGGGATCGACCTCCCTGAAGTGACACTGGTTGCGATTCTGGATGCCGATAAGGAGGGCTTCCTGCGCTCTGCATGGGCGCTGATTCAAACCGTTGGACGAGCTGCGCGCAACACCGGGGGTGAGGTGGTCTTCTACGCGGACAAGATGACGGACTCCATGAAGATCGCAATCTCCGAGACCGACCGACGACGTGCGATTCAGGAGCAGTGGAACATTGATCACGGCATCACCGCTACTACGATTTCAAAGCCGATTCGTGACCTGAACGATCGGCTCAAGAGCGTCGCCGAAAAGGCTGACACCTACGCCGGCGGTACGCGTGGCGGCGCCTTGAGCGAAGTCGGTCGAACGGAGATTGAGAAGCTCGTGCAGCAGTTGGAGGCCCAGATGAAGATCGCCTCCAAGGCGCTGGAGTTCGAGCGTGCGGCGGCAATTCGCGACGAGATCCGCATGCTGCGCACTGCGGTACTGGAGGAGGATGCGGCCACGGCAATAGAGCGTGCAGCGGAGCGTGCAGCCCGCGAGGCTCAAGGTGGGAGCCGACGTGTGGCGCCTGCAAAGACACCCGCTCAGGGGATCGGTGCTGCGGCGCGTACCCTCATCGCCCCGGCGCTTGACACGGCTGCAGATTGGCTCCCGGGCCTTCGCGACGAGCATGAGGAGGAGACCGTTACGATCCCCGATGCGGGTTCCGCTCCAACGGTTGATGCGCCCGCGCGACGTCGCACCTGGGATCCGAGCGTGACGCCGAATGTGATCAAGCGCCGTGGCGAACGGCCAAAGCGAAGGGGGTAGTCATGGGACAGAGCAAGATCTCCGTTCGTGGTGCCCGTGAGCACAACCTCAAGGGAATCGACCTGGACATTCCTCGCGATCAGCTGGTCGTTGTCACGGGCATCTCTGGGTCGGGTAAGTCGAGCCTCGCCTTTGACACCATCTACGCAGAGGGACAGCGACGGTACGTCGAGAGCCTCTCGGCCTACGCGCGACAGTTCCTCGGGCAGATGGAGAAGCCCGACGTTGATTCGATCGATGGTCTCTCGCCGGCAATCTCCATTGATCAGAAAGGTTCGTCGCGCAATCCGCGTTCGACCGTCGGCACGATCACCGAGATCTGGGACCACTTCCGGCTGCTCTACGCCCGGGCCGGCACCCCACACTGCCCAAAGTGCGACCGCCCGATCAGTCGCGTCTCGCTCGACAAGATCGTGGAAGAGATCCTGAAGCTCCCAGACGGCACGCGAATCCTCGTGCTCGGCCCTCTCTTGCGCGACCGCAAGAGCGAGGGCGAGCGCATGTATGAGGCGGCCAGAAAGTCTGGATTCAGCCGTGTGCGCGTGGACGGTATCCAGTACGACCTCAGTGCCAACGATCTTCCGAAACTTGATAAGAAGAAGCGCCATTCCATCGAGGTCATCGTCGACCGCTTCGTGGTGCAACACCCCGTCGATGAGAAGGGGAGGCCACTCCCGATTCCTGATCGCAGCAGGCTCGCCGATTCAGTGGAAACGGCGCTGAAGCTTGGCGAAGGGCTCGCGATTGTTGCTCCAGCGCCAGCAGAGAGAGAGAAGCCATCTTTTGAGGAGCGGCTCTTCAGTGAGAAGCTCGGCTGCGCCTATGACGGCACGGTGATCGATGATCTGCAGCCGCGCTCGTTCAGCTTCAACTCCCCGCACGGTGCATGTGAAACCTGCACAGGGCTCGGCTTCCGCCTTGAGGTCGACGAGGAGCGTGTGATTGATCCGGAGAAGTCGGTCCTGAACGGCGGCCTCATCCCATGGTCGCGCTCTCCAGAGGGGAGCTGGTACTTGAAGGTCGTTACGGCAGCGATGAAGGCAAACAAGTGGAATCCAAAGACACCTCTAGGCGAACTCCCAAAGGGTGCACTTGACTATCTGCTCCACGCCGAGCGCGAGGATCGCTACACGGTGACCTACGAGAACTCTAGCTACCGAAATACCTACAAGGCGGCCTTCGAAGGGATCATCGCGAACCTGGAGCGGCGACATAAAGAGACGGATTCAGAGTTGGTTCGAACTGAGATCGAGCGCTACATGGTGAGCAGGCCGTGCCCCGACTGCAAGGGTCGGCGGTTGAAGCCCGAGATCCTCGCTGTGCGTGTGGACGGGCGCAACATCGCCGAGGTGGCCTCGATGCCGATCGGCGAACTCGTGCCATGGATCAACGCGCTTCCAAAGGCCTTGGGTGAACGGGAGCGCACCATTGCGAAGGCAGTCATCAAGGAGATCAGCGAGCGCGCTGGCTTCCTCGTTGATGTTGGCCTCGACTATCTGACAGTTGATCGCTCCGCAACCACCCTCTCGGGTGGCGAGGCGCAGCGCATCCGCCTTGCAACACAGATCGGTTCGAGACTCGTTGGAGTGCTCTACATCCTTGATGAGCCCTCGATCGGCTTGCATCAACGCGATAATGCGCGCCTAATAGCAACGTTGATTCGACTGCGCGATCTTGGCAACACCGTGCTTGTCGTTGAGCACGACGAAGAGACGATCCGCACCGCCGACTGGGTCGTTGATATCGGACCAGGGGCTGGCGAGATGGGCGGGCGGCTCATCTCCAACGGCACCTTTTCCGAACTCCTTGCTGCGAAGGACTCCGTCACCGGAGCCTATCTCCGCGGTGATCGGACGGTGGCCGTACCGACGACGCGTCGCAAGGGGAGTGGCAAGGCGATCACAGTCAAGGCGGCTCGTGAGCACAACCTCCGCGAGCTGGATGTTGCCTTCCCGCTCGGCAAGTTTGTTGCCGTCACGGGTGTCTCCGGGAGCGGCAAGAGCACCCTCGTTACCGACATCCTGCAGAAGGCCCTGGCGCGGAAGTTGCATGGGTCAAAAGAGCGACCAGGGGCGCACGACCGCATTACGGGCCTAGACGAGATCGACAAGGTGATTGAGATCGACCAGAGTCCAATCGGTCGCACGCCTCGTTCGAATCCTGCCACCTACGTCGGCCTCTTCACGCCAATCCGCGAGCTCTTTGCCGCCACGCAAGAGGCGCGACTCCGCGGCTACTCGGCCGGTCGATTCTCCTTCAACGTCAAGGGCGGCCGATGCGAGACCTGTTCAGGCGATGGCATCTTGCAGATCGAGATGCAGTTCCTTCCCGACGTGTACGTGCCCTGTGAAACGTGTCAGGGGAAGCGGTATAACCGTGAGGCCCTCGAGGTGACGTGGAAGGGGATGACGATCGCAGACGTGCTGGAGTTGCAGGTAGACGACGCCCTCGAACGATTCTCTGCGGTTCCGGCCATTCGCAACCGTTTGAAAACGCTGAGTGAAGTCGGACTCGGCTATCTGCGCCTTGGCCAAGCGGCAACCACGCTCTCAGGCGGTGAGGCACAGCGCATCAAGCTTGCGACGGAACTCGCCCGCCGTTCAACTGGTCGAACGATGTATATCCTCGACGAGCCGACCACAGGGCTGCACTTCGCCGACGTCGACCGACTCCTCCACGTCCTGCACCGCCTTGTGGATGGCGGGAACAGTGTGATCGTCATCGAGCACAATCTCGACGTGATTAAGACGGCGGACTGGGTGATTGACCTTGGTCCGGATGGGGGAAGCCGCGGCGGAGAGGTAATCGCAGAGGGGACACCTGAACAGGTTGCCAAGGTGAAGCGCAGCCATACGGGTCGCTACTTGACTCTGGCGTTGAAGGGCGAGCCGATCCGCTCACTCGAGTAGCGATGGTTGAGTCGCACCTCCCCCGACACGCCGACCCTTCGCTCGATCAGGCTGGCCTCCGTGCGGCACAGCTGCTCGAGCGCATCCTCGACGGCCTCGTTGACGAGCGCGCTCGCGCCCGCTACCTGCCATACCGTGTCTGGGCAACTCAGCTGCGCGACGCGCAAGGTGCAGCGCTGCGCAAAGGTGTCGTTGCGGTGCGTGCCGCACTCGGGCCAGGAGATGGCCTTGCCGACATCGCACCGAGCGAGGCTGTGATCCAGCTTCGCGAAGCCCTCGACGAGATCCTACGGATCTTGAATCGCCGAGAGGCCCTTCGCGGTCGTGCTGGAGAACGCGATGGCGCCTGAACGACTCCCTGCGCCACACGTCCCCGACGCGATCGCCGCCGCGCTGAAAGTTCTCCCCGATGCGCCAGGTGTGTATCTCTTCTCTGATGGCGCGGGGAAGATCATCTACGTCGGTAAGGCGACGCACCTCACGCAACGAGTTCGTAGTTATTGGCAGGCGGGAGGTGAGCCTGGTGCGCACCGCATTCGCGATGCGATCGCAGAGGTGGCATCGCTTGACTGGACCGTCACGGATTCCGCAAAAGAGGCGCTCCTCCTCGAAGCCACCCTCGTTCGACGGCATCTGCCGAAGTACAACATCCGTCTCCGAGACGATCGCAGCTACCCGTACATTCGAGTGACTGCCGATCCGTATCCCCGCGTGGAACGCACTCGCCGCCTCGTTCGCGACGGCTCACGATACTTCGGCCCGTATACGACGCCAGGCTCGGTCAATGCTGCGATGGAGGCCATCAAGCGCCTCTTTCAGTTCCGCACCTGCGAGATCCCGATTAAGCCCATGGATCGCGCGCTGGAGCGCCCCTGCCTCTTGTACGACCTCAAGCGTTGCCAGGGGCCATGCCTCGGCAACATTCCGGTAGCTGACTACCTGCGGGAAATAGATGGCGTGCAGCTTTTCCTTGGTGGTCGCTCTCGAGCCGCCATCACCATGCTCACCGCACGAATGGAGTCTGCCGCCGAACGCGAGGCGTTCGAAGATGCCGCCCGTATCCGCGACGCAGTCCTTTCGCTCGAAACAACGTTCGATGAGCAGAAGGTTCCCACCTCTGGCCGACCGGACGAGGACGTGTTGGGCATCGCGCGCCACGGCCGAAGCGTTGCAATCGCCTGCTTCCAGATTCGTGACTCGGCCCTTGTCGGGCGTGATGTCCATCGAGTGGAGGCAGGGGATTCCGGTGACGCAGAGTTACTGGCAGGCTTCGCTGCGAGTTACTACGCCCGTGCAGGCGAGATCCCACCCTCCATTGCCACGGCGGTTGAACTTCATGATCCAGAGATCCTCGAGTTCCTCTCGGCTCGCCGCGAGGGGCGCGTAGAGATGCGCGTGCCGCAGCGCGGAGATCGGGCACGAATCCTGCGACTTGCCGAACGAAATGCCGAGGAGTGGCTGATCCGCCGTGAGGCGGAAGAGGATGCCGATCGTGAACGCGCCGAAGCGGCCCTCTCGGCGCTCGCTGGCGCATTGAACCTCGATGCATCACCCTCACGAATCGAATGTGTTGATGTGAGCACGATCCAAGGTGCCTTCACCGTCTCATCGCTTACCGTTGCGCTCGAGGGGCAGCTCGCGCCGAAGGAGTACCGTCGCTTCCGAATCAAGGGAGTGGCCGGTCAAGACGATTTCGCCGCGCATGCCGAGGCGCTCACCCGTCGATTTGCCCGCTCGGCGGCAAATCAAAGTTCGCGGAACGGTGAGGCCGAGTCACGCGCCTGGAGCCTTCCAGATCTGCTCGTCATCGATGGTGGACGTGGCCAGGTATCTGCAGCGGCCGCCGTCCTCGACGCGGCCGGGCTGTCGATTCCGCTGGTCGGCCTTGCAAAGGAGCGGGAGGAGCTCTGGTCGCGAGACGCCTCCGCTCCGATCCTGCTCCCCGCTACCGACCCTGGCCTCCGCCTTCTGCAGCGGCTGCGCGATGAAGCTCATCGTTTCGCGATCGGGTATCACCGTACCCTCCGAAGTAGGGCGGCGACCGCAAGTCGCCTTGACGGAATTCGCGGACTTGGGCCAACGAAGCGCAAGGCGCTTCTCCGTGCGTTTGGTTCAACGGCGGGGATTGCCGCCGCGCCGATTGAGGCGCTCACCGAGGTGCCTGGGGTCGACGCCGCTCTCGCCGCACGAATTCTCGCTGCTCTCGGCGCTGATCGTGGCTGAAGGGGGCTGATGCTCGCCCCTGCTAGGATTCTCCGCGATGCGTAAGTTCACCCCGTACCTGATTCTGGCCACGGCCCTGCTGGCGCTGGCTATTGACCTCCTTCCCAATCTGCGTCTTCCAGCGAGCGGGACTGCGGGTGGAACGCGGCCAATCGAGACAAAGCTCGGTCTGGACCTGCGGGGAGGCCTGCGCGTTGAGTACCAGGTTCAGCCTGTTGACGGCGTCAGCGCGACAGCCGCAGATCTCGCTACCATCCGCGACATCATTGAGCGCCGCGTCAACAGCACCGGCGTCGCTGAGCCGCTCGTGCAAACGCAGGGCACCGATCGCATTGTCGTTGAGCTGCCTGGAGTCACCAATCCTGACTCCATCCGTGCCCTTCTCGGCACTACCGGGCGACTTGACCTCGTACCGCTTCCACGCGAGGTCTACGGCTTCTTTAACACCGCGACGGGCCAACCTACCGATGGGGTCAAGCCCGTGCCTGGCGAGGGGGAGACGCTCAGCGACACCTCGCTGGAGCCGCTCTTCTCCGGTGATCAGATTGAGTCGTCCGCTGTTCAGATCGATGAATCTGGACGACGCGTTGTCTCGTTCAAGCTGAAGTCGGAGGGTGCCGAACTCTTCGCCACCTGGACGAAGGCGAACATCGGTTCCTACTTTGCGATCGTTCTTGACGGTGCCGTAAAGTCGGCGCCGTACATTCAGAGCGCAATCACCGGCGGCGAGGCGCAGATCTCGGGACCTGGCGCGAGCGGATTCGCCGTCGATGAAGCGGCGAACCTTGTGACGATCCTCAAGTTCGGCTCTCTGCCGTTCCCGATTGCAGAGATCGGAGTCACCGATGTGAAAGCCACCCTTGGCGCGGCGTTCTTGGGCCAAGCCCTGTTTGCCGGCGCCGTCGGAATCCTGCTGGTATTTCTCTTCATGCTGATGCACTACCGATTGGCTGGGGCTGTCGCCAACGTCGCGCTGGTCTTTTACGTGATCATCGTGTTGGCGATATTCCGACTCGTGCCCGTCACGCTGACCCTTGCCGGCATTGCAGGCTTTGTCCTCTCCATCGGCATGGCGGTCGATGCAAACATCTTGATCTTCGAGCGAACCAAAGAGGAGCTGCGAATCGGTAAGGGGATCGGCCCGGCCGTTGAGGCAGGTTTCAGCCGAGCGTGGAACTCCATCCTTGACTCCAACGTTTCGAGCCTGATCACCGCATTCATCCTCTTCTACTTCGGTTCCTCAACAATTAAGGGGTTCGCCCTCGTGCTCATCATCGGGGTGCTCTGCTCGCTGTTTACGGCCGTCACGGTCACGCGCCTCATCTTGCGGGCCGTGATCGCGCGAAAGGGCTTCTCCTCGCCGTATCTCTACGGTGTGGCAAAAGGGGATCTAGACGCGCCTGAGCGGGGGGTCAGCAATGGATAAGATCATCGCGCGCAAGCGCTGGTTCTTCCTCTTCTCGCTTCTGATCACCATTCCGGGCCTGCTCTTCACGTTGGCCACTCCGTTCTCTAATGGCACGATTGGACTGAAGTTCTCCATCGACTACACGGGTGGAACCATCTGGGAGTTCCGACCTGAGAGCCCTGCCGACCCGCTCGTCGTGCAGGAGGCGGTCGCCAGCGCTGGCCACGAAGAGGCAGTAGTGACGGAGGCGGGGACCGGCTTCTTGATCGTGCGCACCAAGCCTCTCGATCTTCAAGTCGGTCAGGACCAGATCGACAATGCTGGCGCTGAGCTTCAATCCATTCGGGAGGCGGTTGTTGCAGCAATTGGCCCGATCGCCGAAGAGGGTTCGGTCTCTACAGTCGGTCCCGTGATCAGCCAGGACCTTACCCAGCAGGCGCTCTTGCTCGTCGTGCTTGGGTCAATCGGAATCCTTCTCTGGATGACCTACCGCTTCCGCAACCTTCGGTTCGGGCTAGCTGCGCTCGCCGCTCTGCTCCACGATGTCATCGTGACCATCGGGTTCTTTGCAATTGCCGGCACAGTCGCGGACATTGAAATCGATGCACTCTTTGTAACCGCAATGCTCACGATCATCGGCTTCTCGGTACACGACACGATTGTGGTGTTCGACCGCATCCGCGAGAACCTCGTGCGACATGCAGGCGCGCCATTTGGCGATATCGTCAACCACTCCATTGTGCAGACGTTGGGCCGATCCTTTAACACGACAGCGACCGTGCTGATGACGCTCCTCACCCTGCTTGTCTTTGCTGGTGGTTCAATTCGCACGTTTGTCTTGACGCTCTTTATCGGAATTCTCTCCGGCACGTATTCATCGATCTTCAACGCCAGCCCACTGCTTGTCTGGTGGGAGGAGCGCGCGCAGGCACGCAAGGCGGCAGCGGCTCGAACCCGCACGGCGTAAGGTGCCAGCTCGGGCCTGGCGCCTGGAGCCGGTCGCGACGCTGCATCCGGCCGCAGACGGCGAACTTCAGGTAGAGCCTGAACTCTTGCAGCTCTTCTCCGATCTGCTGATTCCCAGGAACCTTCATCTCTCGCTCGCGACGCTGCTCAACAGTCGTGGCATGGCTGACCCGATCCGCGCACGTCAGTTTCTTGATCGCAACGATCGCACCTTGCACGATCCACACCTCCTACCCGACGCAACTGGGCTGATTGCTCGACTGCGAGAAGCGGGCCAGGCGGGGGAGCCGGTCTTGGTCGTTGGCGATTTTGATGCGGATGGTCTTACTGGAGCCGCAATCATGATCCGGGCGCTCCGCGCAATTGGCGCCATCGCTGAGGGGTACATTCCTCATCGTGACGGCGATGGTCACGGAATACCCGAGGGGGCTATCGCCGCAGCATTGGAGGACGGCGTTGAGCTTATCCTCGCTGTCGACTGCGGAACCGCAGATCGCGCCCGAGTCGCTGAGGCCCGTGATGCAGGGATTCTTGTCGGCATCATCGATCATCACGCCGTGCCTCCGGAGCCGGCAGAGGCGGCTTGGCTTGTAAACCCGAATCGGCATGATTCCAACTACCCATATCCGCATTTGGCTGGGAGCGGACTCGCCTTCAAAATCGCGCAAGGGATCCTTGCCGATCATCCGCAGCGCCGCGAGTTACTGGCGGAGCTATCTGTGCTCGCAATGGTTGGCGGTATCGCCGACATGGTTCCCGTAGCGAATGAGTTCCGCGTGATTGTTCGCTCCGCGTTGAAGGTGATGAATGGCGCTGGAGCGATGCCCGTAGGAATAGCGGCGCTGCTTCGTGCCGCGGGCGCGGAGCCACCGTATCGCGCCGAGGTCTCTGGATTCACGATCTCCCCGCGTATCAACGCCGCAGGGCGCATCGGCGATGCTGCGCCGGCCCTCGCGCTGCTAACAACCGATGATCCGGCCGAAGCAGCGGAACTCGCAGCACAGCTTGAGGGGATCAACCTTGAACGAAAAGAGATGACCAAGTTGGCGATTGACGAGGCGCGAGCACTGCTCGGGCTCTCCGTTGGGACAACTCACGATGAAGCGAGAGCATTCAAGGGAGATGGGCTCGTTGCGGTGCGCGGCCCGTGGTCCGTTGGGCTGATTGGCTTGATCGCCGGGCGGCTGAGCGAAGAGACAGGGCGACCGGCGATGGTTGCGCATGATGACGGTGGCGCAACGCCACTTCGTGCGTCAATCCGAGCACCGAAGGGCTTCGGTGTTGCTGCCGCACTCCAAGAGTCGAGCGATCTGCTCATTCGTCATGGCGGGCATGACGGCGCGGGGGGCTGCTCGTTTCTACCCGAAGTGTGGGGCGAACTTCTGCCGAGGCTGAGCGCGACGTGTGCAGGTCAAGCCGAAGCGCGCATCCCAGAACTGACGATCGACCTCGCGGCCCCGATTGGCAGTCGTTCCCCGACCGACCTTGCGGCGCTGGCCGATCACCTCGCGCCGACTGGGGCCGGGAACCCTGAGCCAACCTTCCTCTTACGCAACATTCCGCTTGCCGGAGTGCGCCTGGTGGGGGATGGTCGCCATGCCCGGCTAACCCTCTCGCTTGACGGTCACGCCGTGGAGGCGATGGCGTTCGGTCGCCCAGATGCCGATCAGTGGGCAGGAAGCCACATCGACCTTGTCGTGCGAACCGCCCAGCGGACGTATCGTGGGACTGCACGGGTTGAGATGCATGTAGTGGATTTGCGTCAGGCAGAGGCGGGGGAGGGCGAATGAGTGAGAGACGATCGCTCCAACCGCTCCCGAGGACGCGCCGCGCCGCGCCTCAGCCATTCCACGGCGCGAAACCGCCCACGAATCGGGATCTCATGAGTCGGGATGGCGGACAACGACGGCCGAAGAGCCCAGCACCGATTGTCGCAGCACTTCTCCTCGTCCTCTTGGCATGCGGCAGCCTTCTTGGCTTCTCGTACAGCTCCCCCGCCCCCACAGACAGCCCGAATAGTGGACCTGAGGTAACCGAGGGCGTTACCGTTGCGGGCACGATCGCATTTGGTCGTGGCGGATCTATCTGGAGCGTTAGCGGGTCGGCGCTCCGTCAACTTACGACCGCAACCACGGACTCCGATCTGGCGTGGAGCACGGACGGCGTATGGCTGTATGCCATTCGACGTCGTATCGAGATTGGCGGTCGGCTCCTTGGCAGTGGGAGCGTTCAGAAATACGAGATGAGCGTGCCGTCGCTCATACGGCTGTCCGCCTATGGCGGAGGCGAAGAGGTACTTTTCGACGGACTGATCCTCGGCTCGCGCCCCGCACTGAATTGGTCTGGATTCATGTTCGGGCCGTCGGTGGCAAGTGACGGCCGAATCGCCGTAGCAACAGATTACCGAGGTCGTGAGATTGGCACAGACGTCGTTGTCCGGATCCTCAGCAACGATGGTTCTTCGATCACGACTCCGGCCCTCCCGCACATCGCACCTTTTGGCCATCAAGATCCTGTCTGGAGCCCAGATGGCACGGCGATCTACTACGTACAGAACGGAATCTCCGAGGGATCGTCGTCGTCGCGCATCATTCGCTACAACATCGCCAAGAAGAGCACGACGCGCATCGGTGACAAGGGTCTCGTGCAGCCCGCGATCAGCCCTGACGGCAGATGGATCGCGGCAACGCGGATCTCGTCACAAGGGACAGACGTGGTCGTGATGAGCGCAGTAACGGGTGACGTCATGCTCGAGATTACGCGCACCGGGAAGTCCTGGGCTCCAGCGTGGTCACCGAATGGCTCGCAACTTGCGTACCTATCCGCAAATGGTACCCAGGCAAATCTGAACTTGGCTTCGTTTGCTGTTGCGCCATCTGGCATCCCAAATCCGCCGGTGATCCTGAGTCCGCTGCGTGATCCAGTGGATCCGAATGTGCGGCCAGCATGGGGGAGTCTGACGACGTCAATTGTTACCGTGAGTCCATCCCCGTGAGTCGCTACCTAGAACGCGTTGGTGCTTCAACGGCACGTGTAGGATCGCACCTCTGCGTGGGGATTGATCCTGTGCCTTCAGCACTACCCGTGGCTTATCGCGATACCCGCGCGGGAATCAGTCGGTGGCTTGAGACCCTGATTGCCGCCACCGCGCCATACACGGCAGCATTCAAGATGAATCTTGCCTACTTTGAGGCACTCGGAATCGAGGGCATGCAGCTGGCGGAGCACGTACGGCGACAAATCCCATCAGAAATTCCGCTCATCGTTGACGCGAAGCGTGGCGACATCGGCACAACGGTTGCAGCACAAAGCATTGCCCTGTTTGACATCCTTGGTGCCGACGCCGTGACCGCGAATCCCTATCTTGGGATTGGCGCGCTTGCACCGATGCTCGATCGCGCTGATCGGTTCACCTATCTTCTCTGCCGCACCTCGAATCCCGAAGCAGGTGAGCTGCAGGGCCTGCAGGTAAGAGCTAGCGCGGAAGACCCCGCGGAGACGCTTGCGGAGCGAGTCGCTCGACTTGCAGCTCGCCGGCCAGAGGGTGTGGCGGGTCGTATCGGGCTGGTTGTCGGCGCGACTGATGTGTCAGCACTTCGACAGGTGCGCGCCGCAGCCCCTGGGCTCCCTCTTCTCGTGCCCGGGGTGGGTGCGCAGGGGGGTGAGGCGAGCCTCATCACCAAGGAGGGCGTCGCATCAGGCGTCCCGGGTGTTGGTTACGCGGGGCGGGGCCTGCTTGTTAATGTCGGCCGCGGGATCACCGATGCGGGCGCTGCCGACGCACAAACGGAAAAGGCGTTGGGCACCGCCGCAGCAGAGTGGGGGCGGCGCCTCGCTATACTCCAACCCTAAGGGCGCCAGCCCCCTACGAGGAGGTATTCCGTGCCAAACGTCGGACCGTTTGAATTGATCCTGATCCTGGCCGTTGTGCTCCTGGTCTTTGGGCCAGGGAAGCTGCCAGAAATCGGCAAGGCCGTCGGGAATTCGTTCCGAGAATTCAAGGAAGCAACGTCAGGTACCGCCAGCGCGCCAGCCAAACCTCGCGCGAAGAAACCGGCAGCGCGCGCCTCGGCGGCACGCTCGAAGCGAAAGGCGTAACACTGGATCAGACCTGAGATGCCGCGCACTCGTGAACTGAGCGACGCACCGGCGCCGCTAGTGCAGCACCTCAGCGAACTGCGACGGCGCGTCGGAATCGCCCTCGCCGCGGTCGTGGCCGGAGGCATCATCACGTTCGCGTGGTGCGACAACCTGATCGCGCTGCTGCGCACCCCACTCAACGACACCCCGCTCTACTTCGTTGGCGTTGGGGATGCGTTTGGCATTCGGATGCAGCTCAGCTTTATTGGCGGGGTGGCGCTAGCGATGCCAATCTGGCTTTGGCAGGCTTGGGCATTCATTCGACCGGGCCTTACCGAATCCGAGCGTCGCGCTGCGCGACCGTGGATTCCTCTCGCGCTCGCACTCTTCCTCATCGGCATCGCCGTCGCCTGGGTTGTGCTGCCGTTCGCGGTGAGCTTCCTCCTCTCTTTCGCGACCGAAGATCTCACCCCGTTGATTGCTGCTGATCGATATTTCGGGTTTGTCGGTTCACTCATGCTCGTGTTTGGGCTCGCGACCGAATACCCGATCGTTCTCGTTCTCCTCTCGCGAGTGGGGATTGTGACATCGGCAAAGCTCCGCCGTTGGCGCAGGAACGCACTTGTCCTGGCCGTTGTGGTGGGGGCGTTCGCCACACCTGGCACCGATCTCATCAGTCCGATCGTGCTCTCGGCAGTGCTCTACCTTCTGTACGAACTGACGATCTGGCTGGTGCGGGTGGGGGGACGCTGATGGTGGCCGACGCAACTCCGCACAGGCTGGTACTGCTCACGGGGCTCTCTGGCGCGGGAAAGAGCACCGCAACGAAATCTCTCGAAGATATCGGCTTCCGAACGATCGACAATATGCCGAATGAGTTGATCCCTGCCCTCATCGAAAAGATCCAGCAGCAGCCGGCACGCTTCGCACGGCTGTGTCTGGTGATAGATGCGCGCGATGGAGATCCGCGTGCCGCGATTGATGCCGTTCGGAACGCGAATCTCGCTATCGGTGGTTCATGCCGGGTGATTTATCTTGACTCCCGAGACGATGTGCTGATCCGGCGCTTCAGTGAGACGCGTCATAGGCATCCGCTTGGCGGTCCGGTAGATGCACCAAGCGACGTTGCTGGGGCAATTCGGCTTGAACGTGAGCTGCTGAGCGCTTCACGGGAGATCGCAGATGCTGTCATTGATACAAGCGATCTATCGGCGCGTGAGTTACGCGATCGGTTGGTTCAGGAGGTGTTGGGCGGCGATGCCTCGATCGCCGTTCACATCACCAGCTTCGGCTACAAACACGGGATTCCTCTTGATTCGGATCTCATCTTCGATGTTCGATCCGTAGCAAATCCGCACTGGATACCCGAGCTGCGCCCGAAGGATGGTCGGGATCGCGAGGTAGCCGCCTATGTTCTACAGGATGCAGTTGGCATCTCGATTGAGGCCGCGATTGCTGCATTTCTTCGCGCTACGCTTCAGAGGTACCTAGAAGATGGGCGCGGTCGATTGAGTGTCGCGATTGGTTGCACGGGGGGTCGGCACCGATCTGTTGCGATCAGCGAGTCACTAGCCTCCAAGGTTCGAGCGATGGCCGGCGCGCCAGCAGTTCACGTTCACCACCGAGATGTGGAGCGCGTTTAGGCGGTGAGTCGATTTGGATGGCTGAAGCCTGGGCTTGGGGTCAAGCGTTGGCTCGTCGTGGCGTTCCTTGGCGCCGCAGCAATCGCGCTCGGCGCGTTGAGCGGAGTCCGTGCACTCGCTTCAGGCGCACTGCTCCCTGACCCTCTCGTCGAGATCGCAGAAGCGGTCGCGCTGCGCGATCTCGATCCCGTGTTCCGTGCCGTCGGCGCAGTGCTGACCGGGAGCTTGCTGATCGGCGTTGGGCTCGTCGGGTTGGCCCGAGCCGCAATCTTGCCGTACCGTACCGACCGGCCAGGAGTGTCCCTACTGGAACTGCTCGAGCGACGACGACGACTTGCGCGAGGACGGCGCGTCGTGGTGCTTGGTGGTGGAACGGGGCTCGCTACTGCCCTTCGAGGCCTCAAGCTCGAAACGGCCCAATTAACGGCAATCGTCTCCATGGGGGATGACGGCGGCTCGTCGGGAGTGTTGCGCGAGCAACTTGGAATTCCGCCTGTTGGGGATCTCCGGAACTGCCTTGTTGCCCTCTCGGACGCAGAGTCCACAGCAGCAGATCTCCTGCGATTCCGACTCCCTGCCGAGCCCGGCGCACCACGGGGCCACGCCGTCGGCAACCTCCTGCTCGCTGCAGCCATTCATCAAGAAGGTGGAGACCTTGAGCGTGGCGTTGCCAGAGTCCATCGCATCCTGAACGTCCGTGGTGAGGTGATTCCCGGCACGACCGTCGCCCTCGAATTGGTCGGAACGACACGTGATGGCACAACCGTACGCGGACAGGCCAAACTCGCACGAACACGAAACATCGACCGTATGCGCATTGAACCTGAGGGGGCACGAGCAACGCCGTCAGCGATCGCAGCGATTCAGCGGGCAGATCTGATCGTGCTCGGCCCGGGTTCGCTCTACACCAGCATCATCCCGCACTTACTCGTCCCCGAAATCCTTGCCGCCCTCAGGGCCCGACAAGCGCCCCTCGTGTGGGTGGCGAATGTGGATGAGCAAGAGGGTGAGACAGAGGGTATGGATCTTGATGCGCACCTGGCGGCACTTGAGGCGCACGGAGCTTCTGGACTGATCGATGGCATCCTTGCGACTTCAGCCAGTTCGCGGCGAACCGGAGCAATCGGCGGAGTGTCGATCGCGCCGATACTACACCACGCGACGGACGCCGATGGACGTAGGCGACCACCCCTCTTTGTTCGTGACGTTGCATCGCGTCGCACGCCACATCTGCATGAACCGAATCTTCTCTCTCGCGCACTACTGCGCCTGCCGTTGCGCGAGCCGCGACGATCACGATGAGTCGGGGGGAGGCAGACCTCGTCGCCTCCATTCGGCATGAGTTGGCGGCGATTCGACCGCCGCGCACCTGTTGCATCCAGGCTGAGCTTGCGGCACTAGGGGATTCCGGACGCCGTGTTGATGTCGCCCTCGCCCGCGCCGTCCATGAGCTGAGCACCGAACTCTCCCAGCGCGGGGTCGCTCGAGACTGGCACGGGTCACCACAAGCCCAGGCTGAGGCATGTGCCGCTGCGCTGGCTCGTGCACGTTCGCCGCAACACTGTCGACTAGCGCTGCTGCGCGGTCGGCTCCTCGCGAGGGGATCCCTCTCGCTTGCCTCTGGGAGCGTGCACCTGGAGCTCAACGTCTCAACAGGAGAGGCAGCCCTCCTCGCGCGAATAACCGCCGCAGAACAGCTCGGTGGTCACAGACGTGATCGTCGTGGCAAGGGGCTACTCGAATGGAAGGGTCGAGTGGTGCTGATCGATCTGTTGCGTCGCATTGGAGCAACGGCATCTGTGGCAGAGCTGGAGGCTCGGGGCATCGGTCGGGAGGTTCGTGGCACCCTGAATCGGAGCGTGAATGCTGAGACCGCGAACCTCACTCGGGCGGTGCATGCAGGCATGCGCCAGGCACGAGCCTGTGCGACAGCATTGGAAGAGACACTTCTGCAGCCAGATGGGATCCACG
>CAINNT010000146.1 GCA_903851225.1 uncultured Chloroflexota bacterium | reverse complement strand
TGCGCACAGCGCTGGTTCCCTTTGCAACGAATATCGGGCTGGCGCTGCCATTCCTCTTCGGCGGAGCACTGATCACCGAGTCGATCTTCAGCTGGCCGGGAATTGGTCGGCTGACGCTGCAGGCCACGAACAACTTGGACTACCCGGTTCTGATGTCGATCTTGCTCATCGGCTCGGTGATGGTGGTTATCGGAAACCTTGTTGCGGATCTCCTGTACGCCATTCTTGACCCTCGAGTGCGACTATGAGCGGAAGCGCCGCGACGACGAAGCGGGTGCCCAGTGAACTGGCCCCCAAGGTTTCAGAGAGCCCTTGGGCTCAAGCCCGTCGCAGGTTCTTCGCCGGCCGGCAGGGCCCATGGGGCCTGAGGATTCTCGGCTTCATCGTCGTCTTCGTCATCGTTGGGCCCTTCATCTCGCCGTATGATCGCTTCACCGTCCCGACTCCGAGCGAATTCGTCTTCCTTGGTCGACCCCCATCCTTCGAACATATCTTTGGCGAGACAGCGCAACTTCAGCTCGACGTGTTCATGTTGACCGTCAACGGCGGTCGTGGATCGCTTCTCATTGGATTCCTGTCTGCAATTGGCGGCATCACCATCGGCACGCTCGTCGGCATCATCTCGGGCTACTTCGGCGGCAAGCTCGACGGGTTTCTGATGCGCATCGTCGACGTCTTCCTGGCGATCCCGAGCCTTTTCGTGATCATCGTCGGCGCGCGTATCATCTCCGAACTCGGCGGTACTGGCCTGATGACCGTCATCATCGTCTTCGTTGCCTTTGGCTGGATGGGCACCGCGCGACTTGTGCGCGGGCAGGTACTAGCGCTGCGCGAGATGGAGTTCATCGAGGCGGCGCGGGCACTCGGTGTCTCCCCTGTGCGCATCGCGCTGCGCCATGTGCTTCCCAATGCGGTTGGTCCCGTCGTTGTCTCGTTCCCATTCGCTGTCGGCGGCGCCATCATCGGCGAGGCCTTCATCAGCTATCTCGGATTCGGCGTCTCGCCGCTCTCTCCAACCTGGGGGAACATGCTCTCAAACTCGCAGCAGTTCTTCCTGCAAGGGAACTGGTGGTGGGTCGGCTTCCCTGGACTCTTCATTGTGCTCACTGCGCTCTCCGTCAACATGATCGGAGACGCGCTACGAGACAGCCTTGAGCCAGAGGGCCGCCGCGCATGAGCAAGGCAAACGCACCGCTGCTCAGCGTTCGCGATCTTGCGATCTCGTTCCGAACGCATCGTGGCACGCCACGAGTCGTTGACGGAGTCTCTTTCGACCTCGCCGAAGGCGAGTGTCTGGCCATCGTGGGCGAGTCGGGCTCCGGAAAGACGGTATCTGCCATGGCGCTCATCTCACTGCTCAGCCGCAAGCAGGCGATCATCGATGGCTCAGTGATGTTCAAGGGTCGTGAGCTGGTTGGCTTGAGCGAAGAGGCGCTCCGCCCAATCCGTGGCGGCGGCATCGGCGTGATCTTCCAGGAGCCACTCTCGGCACTGAACCCGGTCACCACGATCGGCGAGCAGATCGCCGAGGTGATCGTCGCCCACCGCAAACTCAGCTGGAAAGAGGCGCACAAGCTGGCAATCGGATATCTGGAACAGGTCGAGATCTCCCAGCCTGACCAGCGCGCCAAGCAGTTTCCACACCAGCTCTCAGGCGGCATGCGTCAGCGCGCCATGATTGCCATGGCGCTCTCGGGCGAACCCTCCATGATCATCGCCGACGAACCGACCACGGCTCTTGACGTCACCATCCAGGCACAGGTGCTCGACCTGCTGCGCCGGACCACGACCGAGCGAGGTGCCGCCCTGTTGCTCATCACCCACGACCTTGGCGTTGTCGCCGAGACGGCCGACCGAATTGCCGTCATGTACGCGGGCCAGATCGTGGAGACGGGCAAGGCCGCCAGCGTGTTGCGCGAACCCGCCAGTCCCTACACCCGCGACCTTGTGACCTCGGTGCCCTCCTTCGCGGCGCGTGGCAAGAAGCTCAGCACGATCATGGGAATGGTGCCTTCACCAGATTCGTTCCCCACAGGCTGCCGCTTCGCCCCGCGCTGCCGCTACGCGATCAGCGCCTGCACCTCCGCGGTGCCACCGCTCGAGGAGCTAAACGATGGTCGACTCGTTCGCTGCATTCGCACCAAAGAGGTGCTTGACGGCACTGCCGCAGGGAAGCGCGCGGCTGCGGCCACCAAGAGGGGGGCAGCTCGATGAGTGGCAAGCCTGCAGAGAAGCGTGAGCTCCTGAAACTTGTTGGCGTCAAGCGCCACTTCCAGGTGCGCGGTGGCATTCCCTTCATCCGGAAGCCACTCGCCGTACGTGCTGTTGACGGTGTCGATCTCACGGTTACTCGCGGCGAAACGCTCAGCCTCGTCGGCGAGTCAGGATCGGGAAAGACAACGCTCGGTCGCGTGGCACTCGGCCTGCAGCCGGCCTCAGCTGGCTCGGTCACCTTTGACGGTCGCGAGATCAAGAAGCTCTCGGCAGCGGAGCGCCGCGCACTGCGCAAGCGCATGCAGATCGTCTTCCAGGATCCCTTCGGCTCCCTGAACCCGCGCCTTCCGATCGGCGACCAGATCGAGGAGGGTCTGCTCGCCCACAAATTTGGAGACCATGCCGCACGCGAGAAGCGTGTGCGCGAGGTGCTGGATCTCGTTGGACTCGACCCGAACTATGCGTCGCGCTACCCACATGAGTTCTCGGGAGGTCAGCGGCAGCGCGTAGGCATTGCCCGCGCGTTGGCGGTGAACCCTGAATTCATCGTTCTTGACGAACCGGTCTCCGCACTCGATGTCTCGATTCAGAGCCAGGTGTTGAACCTGCTCACGGACCTGCGCAACGAGAAGGGACTCACCTACCTCTTCATCAGCCACAACCTCGACGTCGTCGGCTACTTCTCGGATCGCGTCGCCGTCATGTATCTGGGCAAGGTTGTCGAGATCGGTCCGGTTGACCGCGTCTTCACCAAGCCGCAGCATCCATACACGGTGGCACTCATCTCCGCGGTGCCGAAGGTCGAGGCACACGATGCCAAGGATCGACTGATCCTCGCTGGTGAGATCCCGTCGCCGATCTCGCCGCCGTCGGGGTGCCGATTCCGCACCCGCTGCTGGCTGCGCGAACAGCTTGGCAACCCGGAGAAGTGCTCCACTGAGGAGCCGAAGCTCGTCGCCACGCCACGCGATGTGACCGTGAATGTCGCATGCCACTTCCCTCTCGCCGATGGTGCCGCGGCGACCACCGCCGCTGGTCGACGAGAGATCGCGCTCGCCGTGCAGGCGGCAACGAAGGCAAGGCCAGTCGCCAATCGAAAGGCTGCTGCTACACCTTCTCCCAAGGCGAAGCGGAAGAATTAGTCCTCGCGGCGGCCCGCGCCGCTCACCCCCGTCGCGGACGAGAGTGCGCCATATCGTTGGATCAGGTCGCGAGCAGGTTCGTGCACCTCTCGATTGGGCTCCACGCGCAGGACCGGCGCTGCGACGGCGTCAGACGCCTCGCGAAGGTTGGCAAATGTGCCCGCGGCAACGCCAGCAAGTGCGGCGGCACCCGCAGCGGAGGCTTCTGGATTCTGGCCAATCACCACGGGCACACCGAAAAGATCGGCACGAAGTTGAATCAACGGCGTGAAGAGCGATGTTCCGCCAGAGAGCGGGCCTGGCGCTGCGCCTGTCGCAGGACCTGAGAGACGGATCTCGGTCACGTGCAACCCCGCCTCGATCGCAGGGGCGATGAGGTGCGCCACGGCAAGCGCGCCACCTTCAATCGCGGCGCGTACCAGGTGTGCTGCACGGTGTTGTGCAGTTCGCCCAACGAATGCATCGTCAACCGAGCGCGGGCTGCTCCACCCAAGATTGGAGATCGGTTTCGCCATCAGCCCATAGGCACCGAGCGGTAGGGCGGCGGCAGCGCGGAAGAGCTCTGAGCGTCGATCAGGAGCCGCCTCTGGATCATTGATGAGCAGCTCGGTGACGACCCACTCCAAGAGCCGACCTGTGCCGGCAAACGCGCCGCCCAGAATCACCCCACCACCAAACGGTGCAGGGGCTGGGCCCGACCAGAGGCGCCCTGGAAGTGCCGTGCTGATGCGCTGGGCCTCTGCGGGTGTGGAAGCAATCGCCACGCCACCGGCGGTGCCACCAACATCGACACCAAGGCCAGGCTTCGTGAGGCCCGCGCCGATGACGGCGGCGAGACCGTCGTTCACCCCAGCGGCGATCGGAATCCCCGCAGGCAGGCCGAGATCCGACGCTGGGCCAGGGAGCAGGGTGCCGATCCGAGTCCCGGGGAAAACCTCGGGCGGTAGTGCGCGTTCATCGAGGCCAGCGGCCAAGAGTGCGCTTCGCTGCGCAGGTGAAACGCTTCGAGCTGGATCCCAGAATGCGCTGACCGCCTCACCAGAGAGGCGCAGGGTGAGCGCATCCCACGACGAGAGGAGCCACGTTGATGCGGCAGCGACGTCGGGGCGCTCCCGAATCAGCCATCGCGCCTTGGGCAGCTCTCCGAGAAGCCATCCCCCTCGGCCGAGTATGGATTGCAGGGCCACCTCATCGTTCGCTGAGCGGCGGTCGCGCCACATCAGCGCGGCGCCAGCGGCGCTCCCATCGGCACGGACTGGGGTTAACGAAGGCCCGTGACCATCGACGCCGATGCCGCGCACCTCAATTGGATCGGCGCTCTGAGCCGCGGCCAGCGCCAAGGTCTCGCGGGCAGCTGCGCAGAGTGCGTGCCACCACGTGTCCGCATCTTGCTCAAGAGGATCCGCGCCATCGCGGGTTGAACGCCGCGCAATTGCAATCGGCGCTCCTGTTTCCGCGTTGATCAGGAGTGACTTGACCGAGGTACTCCCGAGATCGAAGGCGAGCAGTGCGGCGCGAACTGGCCGACGCATCGGGTGCGTCGCCGCTAGATCAGCGCGGACCGTCGCTCCGGCCGTGGTTCACGTACCACCAGGCCGAAGGGAAGACCGCAGCCGCGAGCGCCAACTTGATCGCGTCGCCAAGCAGGAATGGGGTGACCCCCTTCTCGATTGCAACGCTGATCTCAAGGTTTGCTGATGCGGCGAGCCATGGAACGCCAAATCCATAAATGATCAGGCTGCCGATCGCCATCGCGGCAATCGTACCGATCACACTTCGATCCCATCCAAGGTCGGCGAGTCGCCCCACGATCCACCCGGCAACGAGCATGCCGACAAGGTAGCCACCGGTTGGTGCGAACTGCAGCAACCCGGCATCACCAGCGACGAAGAATTTCTCTATTCCGTGGCTCCCCTCGCGGAAGACCGGGGCGCCGAGGATCCCGAGGAGAAGGTAGAGCGCCATCGAGGCGAGTCCGCGGCGCGCGCCGAGCGCTGCGCCGACCAGAAGCACGCCGAAGGTCTGACCGGTGATCGGCACCGGAGTTCCAGGGAGTGGGATCACGACCTGGGCGGAGGCTGCCACGATGAGGGCGCCGACGACAGCGAGGGCCAGGCCTTGGAGCCGTGCGCCGAGGCGTTCGCCAAGGAAGACGGGGAAGAAGAAGTCGCCCAGCGTCACCCCATACTCGGCGGCGGGAATGCGACCCATGGCGGGCATTGCGCGTCGAATCTGCATCGTGACCCTCCCTACGGGCGCCACCCGTATGGGAGGGCGCCGACCCTCAGTCTACCCTGCGCCACCCCCCTCCCCGCAGGGTAAGATGGCGGCTGACTTGGTGGCCATCGTTCAATGG
>CAINNT010000145.1 GCA_903851225.1 uncultured Chloroflexota bacterium | reverse complement strand
GTGATCCTCGAGAATCGACGCATCGCCACTCCTCATTCTTGGCCCGCGGCTCGTGCGCGGGTTACCTGCTGGCTGATGGTGACACATGGCAGCGGGCAGAGGCGAGGCGTCTTGAGTGTTGATGCAGGACTGAGGCGGAGGTGTCGCTCTCTCTGTCACTCGGGACATTAGGCCCACATGTGACTAAATCGCCCGTTACCCCTGGAAACGCCTTCGCTGCTCCCCGTATTCTGACTACGTCAGAGGGGAGCCGCGATGCGCCGCACGCTGATCGCCGGGTTCGCCGCCCCTGCCCTGGCGCTGGCTCTTCTCACTCCGATCGCACAGGCGGACACACCACCCCCGCAGCCTCCCGGCCAGCAACAACCGCCCACGAGCGGAGCCGACTGCGCATGGGGCACGGAGCCGGCAGAACGCATTCCCGTCGTGAACTACCCGCGCGGCTACATGACCGGGGCGGACTAGTCCCGCGAGAACCCCTCGCCTTATACCTGCGCACTCGGGCCGAGCTGGGTGCCCTTCATGCTCCGCTACCCGATACCCCTGGTCATGGTGTCCTCAGACGAGTTCAACGGCTCCAAAGCCACGCAGCACCTATGCGACGGCCTCGACGACGCCACGTGCTCGCCGAAGGACTGGAAGCGCGCCAATGCCGAACTCGGCTATGGCTACTGCTCCACGGATGACATGTACGGGTGCATCGAGTCACTGGAGGTCATTGACCCTGACGGCCAGAAGCAGCAGGCACGCCTGCTCCGCGGCTTCCCCGAGGTGGCTGCCGTGCCCGAGTACCGCTCAGGCGCCATCTATCTGCCGCCCGGCGGATCCGTGCCGCTATGGGAGTACGACACCGCAAGCGGACCTCAGCGCCTGCTCAGCATCGCGATGACAATCAGCAGCCTCACGTCGGAGGGCGGGGCTTGGGTCCCGCGCAATACGGAGTTCAAGATGATCCTCCGGCCGACGACGATCGAGTCGCGACCATCCCTGGTCAAGCCCGGCTACGAGGAGTCCGTCGATCCAGTCACCGGCGTGACTCGCGTCTATCCCACCGGCGGTCGGGACGTGAGTGCCCAGGACTGCATCGCCGTCGACACCGGCGAATGCGCGGTCGAGTCGACCTTCCCGGACGGCTATAGATTCCGCATCACCCTGCGGCAGCGCGACATCACGAGCATGTACCTCAACGGTGCCCTCAATGAGCCAGTTGCCTTCTCCGAGGAACTCCCCGGGGGCCATCGGTTCGTCA
Organism: uncultured Chloroflexota bacterium; assembly: GCA_903851225.1. GTDB lineage: Bacteria > Chloroflexota > Limnocylindria > Limnocylindrales > Limnocylindraceae > Limnocylindrus. The sequence goes on along the minus strand of CAINNT010000145.1, from coordinate 1,218 downwards.
TCGAGGCCGGAGCCAGCCCCGTGCTCGGCATGGCCGGGTGGATTCCCAAGGCGCAAGTGCCGACATCGCTCATGGACAGCACCTTCAACTCCATCGGCGGCCACCGCAATTGGGACGTAAACACCAATCCCAACTCTGCACAGCCATTCTCGCGTGGCGGCAAGGAAGCCCTGGCCTGGCTCAAGGCGTTTATGCCGTACTTCGCTGATCGCGCATCCTTCATCGTCAATGCCTGGTACGTCGAGAACACGCCCACGGTGGGCCGCTACACGAGCCAGTGCGTCAATCAGGGCAAGGGCGAGTTCATCGGCATCGTGTCGTCCAACGCGACCGCCTACACCGGCGATCCGCCCACCTACGACGCGGCCACCTCGACCCTCAGCTACGAGATCGCCGGACCTCACTACATGCCGGACGGCACGACGCTGTCCAAGGGGCGCTACTCGATCAATATGAATGCCGACTTCGTGAAGTGTGTACTGGGAGTTCAAAGAGTGCCGTCCATGGCACGTGTCGAGCTGATCTATCCCGATGGCGAGGCATCAGCCGCCACTCTGGCACTCAAGCAAGATAAGAACTGGCTGCGGCTCTACTACGAGAACTTCACGTTCTCCAACCCGACTGTTAACGTGAGCTTCCCCGGCCCCATCACCTGCGTCAAGGGCAAGGGCAAGAAGGCGCAAACCAAGACCTTCGTGGCCTTCCAGTGCCCGAAGGGCTGGAAGCTCAAGGGGTAGCGGCGTCCATCGCCTTCCGTGACGGCGGCGTCCGCATCGTCGCCAGCAGCTTCACCTTCCCTCGCCCAAGATCACCGTTCGCCCTGAGAGCAAGCGACGGTAAGGATTCCTTCACGCGAAGGTGAGGCCTGATGAGCCGAAATCCTCTACGTTGCACCTGAGAATTCGCAGGAGGCTCGATGCGCAAGACGGTCACAGTCATCGCCACCGTCGCCCTTGCCGTTGCAGCCGTGGCACTGGTCCAACCGGCGGGCGCCGGCAGTCCGATTGCCGGCAAGAAGTGCGATAAGGCTGGCCTGCGCAAGACATCGCAGGGCAAGGAGTACGTCTGCAAGAAACAGGGCGGCAAGCTCGTCTGGGTTGTGGTCAAGCAACCCGGCCCCGGGCCACAGCCTTCGCCGTCGCCGAGCCCGACGGAGCCGGCGTACCCGTCGATCACGACCTTCCTGACGAACCCCTCTGATCGGTTGCCGGCCGACAT
>CAINNT010000144.1 GCA_903851225.1 uncultured Chloroflexota bacterium | reverse complement strand
CGCATTTGGCCCCGGCGAAGTCTTCCCTGGCCGTGAGTTTTACGATTACGACGCAAAGTACGCGCCTGGGGTTTCCCGAACCTCAACGTCGAGCGACCTTCCAACGCATGTATCGGACGAGATGCGCGCTGCCGCGGTAGCGCTCTTCATCGCCGCACAGAGTCGTGGCCTCTCGCGCATGGATTTCTTGATGGCGCGCAGCGGCGCGCGGGCGGGCCGCTGGTACCTCTCTGAGGTCAACACGTTCCCAGGGTTCACGCCGATCTCGCTCTTTCCGGCTCTTGTGATGTCAGGCGGGTCAAGCTTTTCGGAACTGTGTGTCGAGCTTGTCGCAGCAGCGGCGGCACGTCCAGCCGCGGGCGCACCGAAATGAGCGGCCGCAAGCCGGCACCTGGGGGGCGGGGGCAGCATCGCGGAGCCGGCGCTCGACCATTTGCGCCTGGAGAGGCGCCACTGGGGGTTCGCCCTGGTCTTGCTGGCGCGCGGCGTCGAGCTGGAATTGGCCCCGTGGGCAGTACGGTCACTCGTCGTACAAATGAAGAGTCTGGCGACTCGTCGGGGCGACGCCTGCGCTATTCACCTGGTGCTGCGGCACGTCTACGCCGCCTCGCGCTTGGAGCCCTGCTTCTCACCACCCTCACCCTCCCGCCGGTGGCCGCACGCGCCAGCCTCACCACGGTGGGCCAGTTCACGGTGATCGGCACCCACCTTCTCGATCGTGACGCGGTGATTGCCGCGACCAATATTCCGATGGGAGCCAGCCTCCTCGGTGTCGATCTTCGGGAGGCCGAGGAGGCGGTGGCGGCACTCCCCCTTGTTGCTTCGGTGCGAGTGAGCGCTGGATTGCCCGACGGAATTCAGATCCGCGTGCGCGAGAAGTCGCTCCTTATCCGTTGGCAGATTGGCAATCAGGTGTACGCCGTCACCGAGAGCGGCGAACTTCTCGGCGAGGTCGGCTCGTTACACCTCGCGCCATCGGCGGCGGCAGCCCTTGAGACGTCACCACTGCTGATCGACGATCGCACACCGAGCCCGCTCATTGCGGCCGGACAACTCACGCCAACCGAGCTCGACGTGGCTACCCGCCTTGCCTCGCTTACGCCAGAGGACGTTGGCACCGCAGCCACCGCGCTGAAGCTGCGACTCCTGAGCGACTTTGGTTTCGTTGTCGAGGCGACCGGACCCTCAATTGCGTGGAACGCAGTTTTTGGCATCTACTCCGCCACGATTCGCCCCACGGACATGATCCCTGGCCAGGTTCGGCTGCTGCGCAGCCTGCTCGCGAACCGCGAGACCCGAATCGGTTGGGTGATCCTCGCCGACGACCAGGCGGGGACCTACACGGCAAAAGGCGTACGACCGCTACCGCCAACTGAGAGCCCCAGCCCAAGTCCGAACATCAGCCCAGACCCTTCTGATCCATCGTCAAGCCCCTCAGAACCCGCGGTAAGTCCGTGAGGGTGAAGAGTGGGCTTGGCGTTCGGGTGAGCAGGGGTATGATGCGCGAGATGAGCGCACAGTGTGGAGGGAACTTCTAGATGGTCGAAGAGCGCTACACGACGATTGCCGCGATTGACATCGGCACCTCAAAAGTCTCGTGCGCCATCGCGCACATCGGCGGTGAGAACGGCTCCATTACCGTGATCGGTAAGGGGACGTATCCGAACCTGGGAATGCGCAAGGGGGTCGTCACCGACATCGAGAAGACGGGGGCTGCCATTCGCGCCGCCGTGGATGCGGCTGAGCGTCTATCTGGCTACCACATCGAGCACGCCACCATCACGATCTCAGGCAACCATGTCCAAGGCCAGAACACTAGCGGCCAGGTGGCAGTCGCTAACCCCGATCGTGAAATTCGCGATGACGATGTGGACCGAGTCCTTGAGGTGTGTCGCGCGATCGAAGTGCCGAACTCTCGCATGCTGCTTCACGTGCTGCCTTCTTCGTACATCGTCGACGGCCAGGAGGGGATTCAGCAACCTCGAGGCATGATCGCCTACCGACTTGAGGCACGAGCGCACCTCATGACGGCGAGTAGCACCGCAGTCCAGAACCTTGAAAAGTGCGTGCAGGCGGCGGGGATTGCCGTCGACGACTATGTGCCGTCGGCACTTGCGTCGGCGGAGCTCACGTTGACCGAGACAGAGCGCGATCTTGGCACTGTACTCGTCGACATCGGCGCCGAGACGTGCGATATCGCGATCTTTCACCAGAATGCCGTGGTCTACACCGAGGTGCTGCCGATTGGTGGAGCATTCATCACTCGCGACGTCGCGATCGGCCTCAAGGCGAGTCTCCTCGCCGCAGAGGAGCTAAAGACGTCGTACGGGACCTGTGATCCACGAACCGTGAGCGAGGCAGAGCAGTACAACGTCCCCGATGATCCAAGTGGTCGCCGCGTCAGCCGTCTTGAGCTAGCTCGCATCATCGAGCCGCGTATGAGTGAGATCTTCGAGCTCATCGCCGGCGTCATTGCCAGCGCCGGCCCAGAGGTGACGAGCGCAGGCGTGGTGTTGACCGGCGGAGGTTCGATGCTCGAGGGCGTTGAGGCCCTCGGACGCGAAATCCTCAAGGCACCCGTGCGCGTTGCCGCGCCAACGGGTCCGCTCCTTGGCATCCTCGATGAATTCCGCGGGCCAGATCGGGCCGCCGTGCTCGGTCTATTCTCGTGGGTCGCCCGCGGGCTCGATGAGGCGGGGATCGCCGAGGAACCAGCCGCGGGGCTTGGCGGTCGCATCTTCGGCGGGGTACGCAATCTTCTCGGGCGCATTCGGGGGTAGCCCAACCCGCCGCGAGTAGCGGGCGGGGCGCTGCTACACTTCGCGGGATCGACGGGAGGGCGTCGTCTCATCGGGGCTGGCCCCGGGCGGCGCAAAGTCGGGGCAACACGTCCGGAGGGCATGGAGTCGATGGCAGCGCAGACCGAGAATTTCGCGCTTATTCGCGTCGTGGGTGTCGGCGGCGCTGGATCCAACGCCGTCAATCGCATGATTCGCGCCGAGCTCCTTGGCGTCGAATTCATTGCAGTGAACACCGATGCCCAGGCACTCGTGAAGTCGCATGCCCCCACTCGCATCCGCATTGGTGACGCAATCTCCCGCGGCCTTGGGGCTGGCGGTGACTCAGCGGTAGGTGAACGTGCAGCTCAGGAGGACATCGAGAATCTCCGCGCCGCACTTGAAGGGTCGGACCTCGTCTTTGTCACCGCCGGCATGGGCGGCGGCACCGGTTCTGGTGCAGCCCCCGTCGTTGCAAAGATCGCAAAGGAGATCGGTGCCCTCACCATCGGCATCGTAACGAAGCCGTTTGTCTTCGAAGGGAAGCGCCGAGCCGCCGTGGCCGAGGCCGCCGCAAACGAACTGCGCAAGCACGTCGACACACTGATCGTCATCCCAAACGAGCGCCTTCTCAGCGTGGTCAGCCGCCAAACCTCCATGGAAGATTCGTTCCGCATCGCTGACGATGTCCTTCGCCAGGCGGTGAAGGGCGTGAGCGATGTGATTACGGTGCCCGGCATCATCAACCTCGACTTCGCCGACGTTCGTGCAATCATGCGCGACGCGGGCTCAGCACTCATGGGCATCGGTCGTGCCAGCGGCGAGAACCGCGCAACCTCGGCCGCCGAGATCGCCATTGCATCGCCCCTTCTCGAAGTCGACATTCAGGGCGCTACTGGCGTGCTCATCAATGTCGCAGCGTCGGCCACGGTCACCCTGCATGAAGTCAACGAAGCGATCAACCACATCACGGCGCGTGCCGACGACGAGGCGAACATCATCTTCGGCACCTCGCTTGACGAGTCGCTCGGCGACGAGATTCAGATCACGGTGATTGCCACCGGCTTCACTCCCGACCGACAGGTGGCCGCCTCCAGCCCGCGAGCGCCGTATCGTGCTGCGGAGGTCGGTGCGTTCAACCTTCGAAGCGATGGTGTGGCCGTGCAAGAGGCGCCGACGGAGAGTGTCACGTATACACCGACACCGGAGCCCGCCCCAGTTGTTTCCAACGACGCGGATCAGGTTCTCCCGCCAACCACGCCGCAGCCCGAAGAGGTCGAGCCCAGCGATCTCGACATCCCGGCCTTCCTGCGCCCGCGCAAGCGCATCTTCTAGTTGCTGGGGGTAACCCCAGAAGATGCTGAGCGCCGCTGACCTCACAGCCCGCTATCGCGAGCTATTGGCACGCGTGCGCGCCGCTGGTCCAGCCGAACTCATGGCGGTGACGAAGGGTGTTGCCGCCGAGCAGATCGTGGCGGTCGTCGATGCCGGATGCACCCTGTTCGGCGAGAATCGCGTGCAAGAGCTCGAAGCGAAGCGCGTCGCCGTCACCGCACTTCGACCCACGGCGAATCTGACTTGGGTGCTGATTGGACCGCTGCAGTCGAACAAAGTGCGACGTGCGCTGGATCTCGCAGACCGTATCGCCACGGTTGGGAGCGTCGAGCTGCTGGAGCGCATTGCAACCATCGCCACGGAGCGGGCCAAGCCGATCGACATTGCGCTCCAAGTGAACGTCGATGAAGATCCGGCCAAATCGGGCTTCACCCCGACGGGCCTACGCGCGGCACTACCCGCCATCGCCACAATCGTCCGGGCGGCTCCAATTACCCTCTCTGGGCTCTTCACCGTTGGGAGGCTCACCGCGGGCGGTGAGGCGGCACGCCCGACCTTTGCCCAGTTCCGAACACTCGCCGCACAAGTAGACGCCGATGCGAAGGCCCTTGGCCTGGGCCTTGGGCCACTGCGCTCGGCGGGGATGAGCGGTGACTTTGAGGTCGCGATCAGTGAAGGCGCAAACGAGGTGCGGTTGGGGAGCGCGCTCTTCGGGCCGCGCGGGTAGGCTATAAGGATGTCGACACAGGCAATAGTCAATCTGATCTTCGAAACCCTCTGGTGGGTGATTCTCGGGCGGGTGCTGATGTCCTGGTTCGACCCCTCCGGCAACTATCGGATCTCGCGCATCCTCTACGACATGAGCGAGCCGATCCTTGCCCCAGCCCGAAGAATCCTGCCAACCTTTGGTGGTGTGGACTGGTCACCGCTCGTCACGATGATCGTTCTGAACCTGCTCCAAGGGCTTGTCGTCTCTAGCCTGTAGGGCTGAACCTAGTAAAATCTGCGCCCGAGGGCGATTAGCTCAGTTGGTTAGAGCGCACGGTTCACATCCGTGAGGTCACTGGTTCGAGTCCAGTATCGCCCACCATCTTCACCTCGCGTCAATGACTCTTGGCCATCCTTCGCAGCACCGCTGGCATGATGCCGCCGTTGCGGTAGGTGTTCACCTCGTTGGGGCCGTCGAGGCGTACGAGTGCTGAGAACTCTTTTGCCGGGCCTGCTGGCGCATCCGTGCCGTTGACGGGTTGTGCGCTGATGCGAAGCTCGGAGCGAGCCGTGCAGTTGCCAATGTTGGCGATGGAGAAGCGCTCGGTGCCGGTGAGGCCGAGTGTTTCGGCGGTTTCGCCAGGGAGGAATTGCAGTGGAAGGACACCCATGCCAATCAGGTTGGAGCGGTGGATTCGTTCGTAGGACTGCGCGATCACGGCGCGCACGCCAAGCATGCGCGTCCCCTTGGCGGCCCAGTCGCGCGAGGAGCCTGAGCCGTACTCCTTGCCGGCGAGAACGATCAGGTCGCTCCCTTCGCTCTGATAGCGGGCGGCGGCATCGGCAACGGCCAGGATTTCGCCAGATGGGTGGTGACGGGTGATCGGGCCCTCCTTGCCGCCAGCGAGGACGTTGCGCAGGCGAATGTTGGCGAAGGTGCCGCGCATCATCACCTGGTCGTGGCCACGACGGGCGCCGTAGGAGTTGAAATCGCCAGCGGCGACGCCGTGTTCAATGAGCCAGCGGCCGGCTGGGGAGTCGATGCGGATCGAGCCAGCGGGGGAGATGTGGTCGGTGGTCACGGAGTCGCCCAGCAGTAGTAGGGCGCGCGCGTCCCTGATGTCGGCGATCGGCTGCGGCTCAGGGGTGATCCCCTCCGTGAAGGCTGGTCGCGAGACGTAGGTTGAGTTGGCATCCCATGCGTACGTTTCGCCGGTTGGGCTTGCAAGGTTCTGCCAGCGTGCGTCGCCGGCGAAGAGATCCTTGTAGCTGCTGCGGTAGAGCGAGGCGTCGGCGGCGTTCGCAACTGCGGTGTTGATCTCCTCGTCGCTTGGCCAAAGGTCTCGCAGGTAAACGGGGGTGCCGCTCTGGTCGTTGCCAATCGGCTCTTGGGTGAGGTCGAGCGTGACGCGCCCAGCGAGCGCCAGGGCGACAACCAGTGGAGGAGAGGCGAGGTAGGCGGCACGGACCGACGGGTGAATGCGACCCTCGAAGTTGCGGTTCCCAGAGAGCACGGCGGCCACGGTGAGGTCGCCTG
>CAINNT010000143.1 GCA_903851225.1 uncultured Chloroflexota bacterium | reverse complement strand
TTACAGACCCGCTACTATCGCTCTCCCATGACTGAAACGCCGCCTGTTGAGCCGACGCCTATCGCCATTGATCGTGCGAGTGGCGCGCTGCGCCTCGCCGATCGCACAATCACCCTCACCGGAACCGAGCTGCGCCTCCTTTCGCTCCTGATCGAACGACTTGGCGATGCCGTCTCACATCAAGAGATTCGTGACTATGTATGGGGAGAGAACTGGGCCGGCGGCGACGAGGCGCTTCGTGTTGCGGTCAATCGACTCCGCAAGAAATTCGAAAGCAATCAGCGTCGCCCACAAATCTTGGTGAGCGTTCGTGGAATTGGCTATCGACTGATCGGCACCCGACAGCCGTAAGGATGCGCTACAGCTGCGCGAAGAGCGGCTTTAGAAACTGACTCTCAATCACGAGTGCGATATACGCCACAGGAAAACTCGCGAAGAGTCCGAGCACGGCCGACCAGCCTGAGCGCTCTGTGCCGTTGCCGTCTGCGCGAGGTTGCGGCACGATCAGATACGTGATGAGGCTGCCGAAGATCACTGTGCCGAGCACGAGCAGTGCCGCCGCCTCGGCGCGTAGATCCCTCCCACCGAACACACCGCTGAGGTCTGCACCGCTGCGGAGTGCGCGGTCAACCGCTACGTCGTAACCGAGATAGACGAGGGTGAGCACCGCCGCGACCGAGACGTTGGCGAAGACTGCACGGAAGACAGGCTTCGGCGCATGCATCAACTGATAAATGCGACGACCGATGAAGCCGCGCCCGCGCCGTGGTTTAGCCATGCAGGATTTCGATGGTCGGCCGCTTCGGCAGCGTTTCTGGGGTGTGCTTGGCAACGAGGGCAATCAGTTCAGCGATGCGCGCGACCTCGGCCTCGGTGTTCCAGAAGCCCCACGAGGTCCGTAGGGCGGCGGCAGATCCCGGGCGACCATCAATGGCCGGAAGGCTCGGCACCCGCCGGGTAATGGCGAAGGCGCGGCGCGAGAGCTCCTCCACGAGTTGCTCGGGCTTCCAGCCCGCCACGCGCAGCGAAACAATCGTGGCGTGCCCACCGGCTGGGGCGAGCATCTGCACCCCTGGCAGGTCGCGCACGGCGGCGTGGAACTCGGCGGCGAGGCGTTGGGCACGATCGGTTGCCCACGGCAGGCCGACCTGCATGGAATACCATCCCGCCGCTCGGGCAGCCCCCGCCAGCGCCGGGCGGCTGAATCCTGAGACCTGGTAGCGACGAGCGTCGGAGCGCAGCGTTCCGACGCCATTCAGCGGCTGCCCGTCAAACGCCAGGTGGCCGCCAATGATCGGTCGGAAGGTTTCGGCGGCCAGCGCTTCACGCGAGACCCGAATGCCAGCGAGCCCCTCGACGCCAAGCAGCCACTTCTGCGACGGGAAGGCGAGGAGATCGGGGTTGAGCCCATCGATGTCGTCGCGAAGTGCACCAACCCCCTGAGCACCATCGAGCACTGTGGTGACCCCTGCAGAGCGCGCCGCTGCGAGCAGCGAGGCAACAGGGAGCATTCGACCGCTGATCCACGAGACACGCGAGAGGAGCAACAGCTTGGTTGGAGAGTTGAGAAACGGCAAGACGCTCGCCGTGATTTCATCATCGGTGCGCGGTTGACCAGCGGCGTCGCAGAGTGACAGTGTGTGAATGATCACTCCAGTTCGCGAGGCAAGCGCTGCAAGACTGCCGCGAATCGCTGGATACTCTTCGTCGAAGGTGACGATGCGGTCGCCGGGGCGCCACTCCATTCCGAGAATGGGCCGTAAGACCGACTCGGTGGTGCTGTGGCCGATTGCAACCAAATCAAGGTCGGTGGCGAGCACGCCGGCGAAGACACCGCGTAACTCGTTGGCGCGCTCCTCTACGTCATCCATGGCGTGTTCAGTTGCTCGCCCAGTCTGCAGCTCCTGTTCGTGCACGGCGCGCATCGCAGCATCGACTTCGGCAGGAATTGGGCCGTTGCTGCCTGCATTCAAGTAGATGCTCGCCTCGGTGGAGGGCATGAGCTTCCGTAGTTCAATGACCTTCTCCTGATCGCTCATTCCATCTCCCCAGTTGACCCACCTGCCGCACGGCAGCGCGCTTCGATCGCCGAGAGTGACGCTACCTGATCGGGGCCGAGGTCGGTGCGGAAGCGCACGATGCGTGGACCGCGAATGGCATAACCCGATCCACTGCGCTCACTGCGGCGCAGCTCATCGAACGATACCTCGACCACGATGCGCGGCTCGACGCTGCGATAGTTGCCGAGCTGCGCGACGGTATGCTCCTCAAACCAGCGCCCCATCTCGCTCATCTCGCGATCGCCCAACTGTGCCGAGGCGCGTCCGAGCGTTGTGAGTCGGCCGGAGAAATCATCACGAACGGCAAAGGTCAACTCAGACAAGAGCGTTCGCCGACGGCCGACCCCGTACTCCACACCAACCACGACGCAATCAATGCTGTCGATCGGGTGCTTCAGCTTCAACCATGCCGATCCACGTCGACCTGGGGCGTACGCAGCGGTCGTCGATTTCAGGACGATTCCCTCGGAGCCGCGCATCCGTGCAGCGATGAACTCCGCCTCGACCTCTTCAATGCCGGCAACGACTTTCTGTGGTGCAACTTGAATCGCGCCGCCGCCCCGCTCTAAAAGCCCAAGCGCGAGAAGCATCTCGTGCCGCTTCTGGAGCGGCGCGCCGATGAGCAGCTGCTCCCCGTGAGCAATAAGGTCGAAGGCCACGAACTGCACAGCGATTCGTTCGCGTTCATGGAGCGTCGTTTCTGCTCCGGTAAGTCGCAGCTGCACTGCACTCACCGGGAGCGGCTGCCCCTCTTCAAAGGCGATGATCTCGCCATCGAGCATGAATGAACCAGAGAACTGCGCTGCAGCTGCTGCGATCTCAGGAAAGGCGACGGTGATATCGCTTGCGTCTCGGCCATAGAGCGCCACCTGACCATCGGAGAGATGCAGCTGCACGCGGATGCCGTCGTACTTGTCCTCAACGGCGATGGCAGAGGCGGAGATTTCGCTGAGCCGTTCCAGGGCATCGGCGGCACTCGTGGCGGGTGTGGCGAGCATGGCGGGGATCGGATGAAAGTAGCGAAGCTTCGCATCAGCCAGAGTGCCGCGCTTCGCCAGCAGTGCAACGCGGCCGGCATCTCCCTCGAGGGTCATCGCCCAGCGCACAGCACCCGCGTCGGCTCCGAAGGCTGAAGCGATCGCGCTTTCAAGGAGGCCATCACGCAGACCAATTTGAACGTCGCCGGAGAGCATGCGTACGACATATTTCGCTGCGAGAGGTGATGTGCCGTAGAAGAGCTGCGTCAGCAGATCGTGCCGTCGTTGCCCGCTTGCGCCACGTATTGCGGCAAAGGTTTCCGGGAGCGATCGCAGGGTTGGCGCTGAGTCGGACCCGGCAACAGGGAGCACCCCGGTTGCGCTGGCGATGGCACTGCTGCGCACCTGCGCGTGACGCTCCTCGTTGGCGGCGGCCTCCCCGGCAATCGGGCGTTCGCTCTCGAGCAACTCTTCGACGGCAAGGCCGATATCGCCGGTCTCATCGAGGATCTTGGCGAGCGAGCCCGTCGGCGCACCCGCAACCTCTTCAACCGCCTTGGCGAGTGTTGGCCAGGAGACTGCCCCTGCCTGGGGGATGCCCCGGCTCCCCATGAGTCGGCAGATCACCTCGAGGTCGACCTCGTCGGCGGCGCGGAGCGCGTCAGCAAAGATGCGTGCCTTCTCGGAGGTGCGCGAGGCCCCCTCAATCTTGCGTGCCAACTGCATCCAACTAAGCATCGGGGCGATCGTATACCGTGGCCGCGTGGTCGGATCGAATCCCCAAAGAGCGTTCGGCGGACACGAGGCGGTCCTCGTGGGCGAGCGCGTCGCGCTGCGCCCACACACCGCCGATACCCTGCCAGCCCTCAAACGCTGGTATGCCGATCCTGAACTGGTGCGCCTCGCGCGCCATCGCAGCGAACCGCTCAGCGGCGACGAGGTGGAGCGGCTGGTCCGCGAGCGCTTCTCCACCGCCCAGATGCTCGCCTTCGCCCTCTACGAACGTGTTGGGTTGAACGAGGAGCTCATCGGCAGCTGCACGCTCGCGAATCTCGATGTCGAGAATGGCGCGGCAACCTTTCACCTGATGATCGGCGAGCCGTCGGCTCGCGGCCGTGGACTCGGCGCTGAGGCAACGCGCCTCGTCACGCGATTTGCCTTTGAGGCTCTTGGACTCCATCGCATCAGCCTGACCCTCTTCGCCTTCAACGAGGCGGCGCTGCACTGCTACACCAAGGCAGGATTCAGGGAGGAGGGGCGTATGCGCGATGCGATCACGCGCGATGGGCGACGCTGGGATGAGATTCAGATGGGAATCTTGGCGACCGACGTGCCGGCGCGGGCGGGTTAGGCGCTGAAGGCCTTTCGAGCCATGTCGATGAAGCGCGCGCGATCCACCCGATAGACCACCCGACAGTTCGGCTCACGCTTCGTGTTGCCAAGGTGATC
>CAINNT010000142.1 GCA_903851225.1 uncultured Chloroflexota bacterium | reverse complement strand
TCGACGGGGAGAGCACAGAGGCCATTGAGGCCGCGCTGGCACCCTACGAGGGTCGCGTCGAGGTGGTCCGCAACGGCGAGCGACGCGGGAAATCGGCGAGCCTCATGCGCGTCGACGCCGTGATTCTCGACGAGCTGGGTTACCTACCGTTCAGCCAAGCGGGGGGTGCGTTGCTGTTCCATCTACTGAGCAAGCTCTACGAGCACACGAGCGTGATCATCACGACGAACCTGGACTTCGCAGAATGGAGTCGCGGGTTCATCGATCCGAAGATGACTACGGCATTACTGCGCGTTCCGGCCCATGCCGGACACGATTCCGATTTGATGCCGGACAGCGTTCCGGCGTCATGGCGGACAGCATTCCGATCTGAAGGCGGACACTTTTCGGGTCGCTCCGGAATGCTGTCCGCCATGATTCCGGAACGGCTCGGTCTGTAGCCGTTGTCGAATTTCCCCGAGGCTCGGAGCCCTCGACGCAAGTCTTTCTGATCGCCACCCTTCGCCCTTTTTCCTGGGGAGCGAAGCGGTGGCCCAACAGAGGCTTGCGATGCGTAAGATCAAAGAGATTCTTCGGCTGCACCTGCTCGGCAGCGTCGCCAGCACCCGGCGTATTGGCCTGGCGGTGGGCTGCGGCAAGAGCGCGGTGGCCGAGTGCCTGCGTCGGGCGGTTGCCGCCGGTCTGACGGACTGGGCCGCGGTGGAGGCCCTCGACGAGACCGCGCTCGAACAACGACTGTATCCGGCGAAGACGACAGGCAGATTGCCTCGTCAACGCCCGCTGCCCGACTGGGCACGAGTGCGCGAGGAGTTGGCCCGGCGCGACCACCAGGTGACGCTGGCGCTGCTGTGGACCGAGTACAAAGCCGAGCACCCCGAGGGCTACCAGTACTCGCAGTTCGCCGAGCTGTACCGCCAGTACGAGAAGCGCCTGGCGGTGGTGCTGCGCCAGAACCACGCCCCCGGCGAGCGCAGCTTCGTCGACTACTGCGCCGGCGTCGCGATCACCGATCCGGTCAGCGGCGAGCGGCTTCCCACGCAACTGTTCGTCGGCGCACTGGGGGCCAGTTCGTACACCTTCGCGATGGCGAGCCTGTCGCAGGAGCTGCCCGCGTGGCTGGACGCCCACGTGCGCATGTACGAGTACTTCGGCGGCGTCAGCGCCCTGACCATCCCCGATAACCTTCGCTCGGGCGTCAAGCGTGCCGATCGCTACGAAGCCGAAATCAACCCTTCGTACCAGGAGCTGGCCCGCTACTACGGCACCTGCGTGATCCCGGCGCGGGCCCGCAAGCCCCGCGACAAGGCCAAGGTCGAGGCCGCGGTGCTGGTCGCCCAGCGCTGGATCCTCGCCGCCCTTCGCCACCGTACCTTCTACAGCTTGGCCGAATTGAACGCGGCCATCGCCGAGCTGCTAGTCAGGCTCAACGATCGGGTGATGCGCCACGTCAAGGAATCTCGCCGCGCACGCTACGAGCGCCTGGATCGGCCGGCATTGAAGCCCTTGCCCGCAGCGCGCTACGAGTTTGCCGAATGGAAGCAGGTGAAGGTCAACATCGACTACCACATCGAGTTCGATGACCACTTCTACAGTACCCCGTACACCCTGATCGGCGAAGCTCTGTGGTGTCGTGCAACCTCGTCCACGATCGAGATCTTCCACAAGGACAAGCGCGTCGCCAGCCACCCGCGAAGCTACACCAAGTACGCCCACAGCACCGTGTCCGAACATCGGCCGGCCTCGCATCGCGCGCACCTGGAATGGACGCCGTCGCGGTTGATCGAGTGGGGTGCCTCAATCGGCCCGCACACCAGCGCCCTGATCGAGCACGTCATCCGTTCGAAGCCGCATCCGGAGCAAGGCTACCGCTCTGCGCTGGGGATCCTGCGTCTGTCCAACAAGCACGGCAAGTCACGTCTGGAACTGGCCAGTGCCAAGGCCATCGCGATCCGCTCTCCGAGCTACAAGACCGTCAAGACCATGCTCGATCAGCGCATGGAATCCGCGCCGCTTCGCGCAGAGACCAAACGCTCCAGCCATGCTGAAGACATGTCCTCGTCGCTCGGTGCGGTCAATGTTCGGGGCAGCGGCTACTACCACTGACTCGGCGCGGTGGATTCAATCGAACCACCACCATCCGATCTCTTGAAGGAGACAATGCCTATCGCATAAAACGACAGCAGCAACCCATCTAACACACCTCAACAACCAAAGGACAAACGATTCATGTTGCTCGAACAAACCTACGACAAACTCATCGCCATGAAGCTCTACGGCATGGCCAACGCGATCAAGACGCGCCTCGAACGCGTCGACCACCAGAACCTCACCAAGGAGGAGTTCTTCTCCCTGCTCGTCGACGACGAATGGCTCTACCGCGAGAACCGCAAGCTCGTCTCCCGACTCAAGGTCGCCAAGTTCAAGGAGCGTGCCGCCGCCATCGAAGACATCGATTACCGCACCCCGCGCGGGCTGCGAAAAACCCAGGTGCTCGAACTGGCCCAGCACCGCTGGATCACGGCCCACCAGTGCGTCATCCTCACCGGCCCCAGCGGCGTGGGCAAGAGCTACCTCGCCCAAGCCTTCGGTCATCACGCCTGCCGCAACGGCTTCAGCGTGCAGTACCTGCGTCTGCCGACGCTGCTGACTCAGTTCGTTCAGGCGCGCGCTCAGGGCACCTACGAACGCCTGCTCAAGCGACTGGGCAAGCTCTCGCTGCTGGTCATCGATGACTTCGGCCTGGTCACCCTCACCGACATCGAGAAGCAGGACCTCCTCGAAGCCGTCGAGGAGCGCTACGGCACCGGCGCCACCCTCATCACCTCCCAGCTACCCGTGGGCGACTGGCATGCCTATCTCGGCGCCGACCGCGTCGCCGACGCCATCCTCGATCGGCTCATCCACAACGCTCACCGCATCGAATTGCGATCCAAGGAATCACTTCGAAAGGACCCGTCCCTCCAACCCCATGGCGGACACCCTGAGCGATAATCTGACCACTTGCGTCGCTTCGCTCCGACGCTGTCCGCCATCACCGGATTCAGTGTCCGTCATGGCCGGAATGCGCAGCAGCCGCGACCCCGCTTAGTTATAAATACAATGTCTTAGCGCTCGAGACACTGGGTGGTCCCGGTGTTGGCGGCAAAGCCATCAACGCACTCGCACAAGTGGTAGGGGATTCCTATCCTCCGACCGGGAATGCACACGCCTTCATAACCGGGCCCGGCGCGGTAGGAATCAGGGACCTCGGGACCTTCGGATC
>CAINNT010000141.1 GCA_903851225.1 uncultured Chloroflexota bacterium | reverse complement strand
GGCGCCCGCGGCATCGACGCGAGCCTTCTCGCCGAACTCGAAGATGCCCGCATTCGCGCTGCGGGTAACGGTGCCCGTATTGCCATTGGAGTGGTGGCGTTCGATACCGCGGCGATCGTTGCGGCACGCCTGAATATCGTGCGCGCTCCACGCGAGAAGACCCGCTTTATCACGCTCGAAACCCTCGGTCGACTGGCGGCCGGATGAGCCTGCACGACCGACTCACCGCTGGGCTGGCGCCCGATGAGGCGCGCCTGCCCGAGCACGCCCGTTTTCGCGACGAGGGTCGCTCCGTGCGCTTCGACGAGTGCAACCGCGCCGGCACGATGCGCGCCGCTGCGGTGCTCCGCCACGCGCAGGACCTTGCCTGGCAGCACAGCGAAACCTTGGAATACGGACGCGCCTGGTATGAGTCGCGCGGCGTCGGCTGGGTCGTTCGGAGCGTCGACCTACTCATCGATGAGCCACCCCGCTCTAACGAGGCGATGACGGGCACCACCGCCCTTGTTGGCTTCCGTCACGTCATGGCTCGACGTCGAACCCGACTCTTCGGCGCCGCCGGTCGCGTGATTGCCGACGCGACCATCGACTGGGTCATGACGGACCAGAACGGGCGACCGGTTCGCTTCCCCACGGAATTCGAACCGTTCGTTCAGGAGGTCGGCGCCACCTTTATCCCCGAGAAGATCCCCGCAGAGCCAACCGGCGATACACCGGGCATCACCGTCAACGTACCGCTGCGCGTCGCCGATTTTGACCCACTCGGTCACGTCAACAACGCCGCCTGGCTCGAGATTGCCGAAGAGGCACTTCATGCGGTTGCACCGTCGCAGCTCACCGCACCGCGTCGCCGCATCCGACTTGAATATCTCGGCCTCACCACCGGCACCGTTGTACGGTGCGCTGTTCGGGCCAACGAAACTGAAGCGCGCGTTGACATTCACGATGAAGGGGGCACCGCGCTCGTTCGCGCACTCTTCGACGTCGTCGCGTAATCTACTGTGATGAACGCTCGAATTACCGCCGCACTCATCGCGGTGCTCGTCAGCGCGATGCTGGCCGTACCGGCGACGGCCAACGCAGCAACAAGCGCTGCCAAAGCGTGCAAGACCAATAACACGAAGCTTGGCCTTCTCACCGCCCTCGACTGCCTATCAGTCGCAGAAGAGCACATTGGCGGATACAAGCGTTCTCTCTTCAAGCACTGGATTGATGCCAACAAAAACGGCAAAGACACGCGTGCCGAGGTGTTGATCGCTGAGTCACTTGTCTCTGTACGCCTCTCATCAACAGGGAAGACGGTAAGCACCGGGAAGTGGCTCAGCCTCTACGACGGCGAGACATGGACGCTCGCTTCGGATGTTGACGTTGATCATGTCGTAGCGCTAGCAGAAGCCTGGCGCAGTGGCGCATGGAAGTGGTCGAGCGCGCGACGCCAGGCATATGCAAACGACCTCGGCGTTGCATGGACGCTGCGTGCCGTGACCGATAACGTCAATCAGGCAAAGAGTGATGATGACCCGACGTATTGGCTGCCACCACTTGAATCGGCAACCTGCCTATACCTCACAGAGTGGGTCGCGGTGAAGATTCGTTGGAAGCTCACTGTGGATGCAGAGGAGCGCCAGTCGATTCGCGACGGTTGGCTTGATGCTCGTTGCTTTGCGCTCAGCACGCCACCGGTGGTGACGGTGAAGATTGCGCCGTAACTAGAGGCCGAGGTTTGGTCCCTCTCCGCCCTTGCGCCCGCGGCGACGCTTCTTCTCGGGCTCTGCACCTTTGCTTGGTAGTCCAACCTCGACTGGCCTGATCGGCTTGCGTGCACCACCGCGCTGTTGCGCCGCAGCGACTGCGGCAGCTGGCGCAAAGCCCGATGCTGTTGGCGGCATCTCGGTGCGCTGTCGTGGCGCAGGTCGGTCTGGTCGGCGCACGGTGATCGACCCCTGCGGCACACGTCGCCGTGGGCGCAGTCCTTCGCGTAGCTGGGCGCGATAGGCGATCAGCCAGAGCAGTCCGAGGGCAGCAGGAACATAGAAGAGGCGCTCGTCAGTACCGCTGAGGCCAACGAGAACGGCGCCAGCATTCACTCCAGCGGCAACGAGGAAGAGTGGGCGGCGCAGCAACGGAACGGTGACGAGATCTTGGTCAGCCATGCGGAGGAGTCTACTCCGTGTGGTGCGCCCGACAGGATTCGAACCTGCGACCTTCTCCTTCGGAGGGAGACGCTCTAATCCACTGAGCTACGAGCGCGCGGGGTGGCGAGTTTATCAGGGGATACGCCGGGAAAATCCAAGGGGAAATAGATGAGGCGACCCCCTTTGACAGGAGTCGCCTCAAGCCGATCCGCTTGTGGGACGAACAAGTCAGCCCCGCCCGCTACGCTCAAAGAGCATCTATCACGTCGCCTATAGCGACTACCCTAACCCACCTACCCATGGTCTTTGAACAAGAACAGCTGGGGAGAGAATACCCCCTGGAGGGTCAGATTCCAACCCCCCTGGCACACCTTGTGCCGAGAGCGAGGGTCAGGCGATCGTCACCGTGGTCATCTTGACCGGCGCCAGCGGGCGGTCGCCTGGGCCTGTGGCTCCCTTGGCAATCGCGTCAACCGTGGCGAGCCCTGAGGTGACCATGCCGAAGATCGTGTACTTCGGCGGGAGACTGGGCAGGTCATCGAGGCAGATGAAGAACTGGCTGCCGTTCGTGTTGGGCCCCGAGTTGGCCATCGCCACCGTGCCGCGGGCGTAGCCCATCGTCACCGGCTCATCGTCGAACTTGTAGCCTGGCCCGCCCATGCCGGTGCCCTCAGGGTCGCCGCCCTGGATGACGAATCCAGGAACGACGCGGTGGAAGATCACCCCGTCGTAGAAGCCCTTCTTCGCGAGGGTCACAAAATTCTCAACGGTCTTCGGTGCCGCATCATCGAGAAGTTCAATTTCGATAACGCCGACAGTTGTCTCAATCTTGGCGGTTGCCATTCCAACTCTCCTCTGTGGCACGGGGCCACGTGGCCGGCTGGTGCCGACGATGTGGGGAGTTTACCCGCGAACGATCAGTTGCGCGGAGCGGCTACGGCGCCGAGGGGGTAACCGTGGTGGAGATGATCTTCGGAGGGTCAATCGGGCGATCCTCGCCATTGCGCTCGAGTGCTGCAATCGCGTCAACCACCTCCATGCCCGAGATGACCTCGCCCAGGATTGCGTACGTGCGAACACTTTCAAGCGGCCCGGCTGCAGCATCGTCGAGGATTACGAAGAACTGACTCCCTTGCGAATCTGGCTGACTTGTTCGTGCCATCGCAATCACACCGCGTCGATACGTGCCAAGAACAGGTTCGTCCTTGATGAAGTAGCCAGGGCCACCCATGCCAGTTCCGGTTGGGTCACCGCCTTGGATGACAAACGGCGTGCCGTTCTCCATGTATGCGATGCGATGGAAGATAACGTCGTCATAAAAGTTGCAGCTTGCAAGCGCCGTCAAGTTGCTCACCGCAATCGGCGAGTTCTTTACGGCAAGGCGTACAACGAACGTGCCGAGCGTGGTTTCGAATGCGATGTCGTTCGATACGTCGCTGCTCAACGTTGCAGGCTGAGAGGTGGGGCAGCCGTTTGCGTTTGCCGAGGTATTCGGTGATGCGTCGGCCCCACATGCACTAAACGTGAGTGTTGCGACAACTGCGAGTGCTACAGCGGTTGTGCGCATGGTGCTAGGAGTTGGTGCGCCGAGCGGTACGCAGAATCGTGACCGCCATTGCGGCCATCAGAAGCACCTGGCCGATCACAATCTCAATCGTCGGGATCTGGTTCAAGAGCACCGCCGCAAGGATCGTTGCAGTAGGTGGCATGGCGAGAGCGCCGAGCGAACCGGTGGTAGCGCTGGTCGCACGCACCCCGGAGACGAAGAGCGCGTAGGCAAGACAGGTTGCAATGAGAGCGAGATAGGCAAACTGCAGACCTGGGATCAAGAGATCGTTGTCAGTGAGGTCAGGCAGCTTTGCGCCAACAACGGACGAGACGACTGAGAGCACCGCAAACCCGCCGGTGGCTGCGAGCGCCACAAGTTCGAGCGGGTGAATGCCGGAGGCAAGGCGACGCACGAGCACGATGTAGGAGGCGTAGCCAACCATGCAGGCGAAAGACCAGAGAATCCCGGCCTGGAACGTCTCAGGATTTGCGGTTGCTGCACCGTTGATAGTGATCGCAATGGTGCCAATGGCCGCGAAGGCAATGGCGCCGATGATCATCCGGTCCGGTCGCTCGCGCAGCCAGATCACACTGAGCGTGGCGACCAGGACGGGGGCAAGACAGAGTTCGATCGCCGTGGCAATACCAACGCCAGCGTTCGTGACCGCCTCAACGTAGGCGTATTGGAAGAAGGCTTGAACGAGGCCAAGCCCGAGACCGAGTGCAAGCACGCGACCAGGCAGGCGGAAGGCGCCGCGACCGAGCAGGATGCGTGCCGTGATGGCGGCGGTTGGGGCGGTGATGCCGAGTCGTACGACCACCAGCACGAGGGAGCTCAGCGTGCTCGGGCCACCGTCAGCGCCAGGAAATGCGGCCTTCAGCTGACCAGTGACGACGCCGATCGTGCCCCAGAGGATGCCGGTGAGGATGACGGCGGCGAGCCCCGCGATGGGGCTCAGCGCGAGTGGCTCGTTGATGCGTCGTGCTGTAGTCATGCGGGGGAGTCTACGCGAGCCTCGCTCGCTGTGCCTGTTACTGCGCAGGGTCGGCGATCCTTGAGGCCTCCTCAAAATCGATTGCACCAGAGAGAAGGGCCTCGCCCAAAATGAGAGTGGCGACGCCAACATCGCGAAGTCGGCGCACACCATCTAGGTCGCTCACGCCCCCTGCAACACTCAGCTCCATTGCCGGCTGTCGCGCCGCCAAACGTGCGAACGCGGCACTCTCACTTGCGTTGCCACCATGGCTCAACACGATGCGCGAAACCCCCGCCGCTGCAAGTTCATCGATCAGCGCCTCGGCGGTCGGAGCCGTGGAGCGCTTCCAGTTGAACGACGCAATCCGGTCAGGTCGTGGGTCAAAGCCAACAGCGAGCCAATCGCCGGCCGCGGCAATGCATGCAGCGAGTCTTTCCGGCTCATCGATCAGTACGAGGGAGATCACCGCACGTGTTGCACCCGCAGCAAACGCGATGCGGATGCCCTCGGGCGACTCGAGTCCACCCGCAACCTGGAGCGGCGTTGCGACGAGGCTTGCGACGGCTCCGATTGATTCGATGTTGACAGGCGCCGCAGCACGTGCGCCATCGAAGTCAACGAGATGAATCAGTGTTGCTCCACGATCTACAAAGTGCCGTGCGATTCGCGCAGGTTGATCGGTTGGCGCACCGACACCGGTTGCAGCACCGGGCCAAAAGACTATGCGGGATCGACCCTTCTCAAGATCGATGGAGGGAACGATGCGCATCGGCTGCGCTGCGCTACGCGGTTTCGGTCAGCGCTGCAGCGGTCGCGGCGATCGTCTTGGTGATCTCATCGTCACCAATCCCATAGTGCGTTACCGCGCGAATCTGTCCGTGTGGATACGCAACCATCAACACTCCGCGCCTCTCAAGTGCGTCAAGGAAGCGTGAGCGGCGCTGGATACCACCCGTCACCCTGAAGATCACGAAGTTGGTGGTGACGCGCGCTGGATCAAGCCGCTCTCCCTCGGGTTGTGCGATGTGTCCGGGCGAGATCACACCAGGGAGCGCAGCGATTTCCGTGGCAAGGCGTTTTGCATTCACATGATCTTCAGC
>CAINNT010000140.1 GCA_903851225.1 uncultured Chloroflexota bacterium | reverse complement strand
TCGGCCTCGGTCGACTGCTCTGCGAAGGTCGGCGCCTGCTGGTGGATCGCCCGCTTGGCGGCCGTCTTGATCGGGCCCGCCTCGTCGACCGGCTCTCCGATCACGTTCATGATGCGGCCGAGCGTCTCGTCACCCACGGGAACCGAGATCGGCTGCCCCGTATCCGTGACCTCCTGTCCGCGCATAAGGCCTTCGGAGCTGTCCATCGCGATGGTGCGGACGGTGCTCTCGCCGAGGTGCTGGGCCACCTCCAATACAAGCCGCTGGCCCTGGTTCCTCGTCTCCAGCGCGTTCAAGATCTCCGGCAGATGGCCTTCGAACTGAACGTCGACGACGGCTCCCATCACCTGACGGATCCTGCCGACCTTGTTGCTCGCTGCGGTTGCCATTGCTCTTACCTCGTCTTCAGTGTCGTAGGTCGGGGAGGGCGCCTCGACGCTTGCCCGACGGTGCCGGTAGCTAGAGCGCCTCAGCGCCGGAGATGATCTCGATCAGCTCCTTAGTGATATTGGCCTGGCGCTGTCGATTGTAGCGGATCGTCAGCTTGTTGATCATGTCGCCAGCGTTGCGCGTTGCATTGTCCATCGCGCTCATGCGCGATCCTTGCTCGCTGGCGCCGTTCTCGAGCAGGCCACGGAAGATCTGTGTGGTGATATTGCGCGTGAGCAGCTCGCCCAGGATGGCCTCCTCGGACGGCTCGAACTCAGCGACAGCCTCCGCTCCGCCCATACCTCCGGCCTTGGCCTCGGGCAGCTTGGCGGGAATGAGCTGAAGCGCGGTCGGCTTCTGTGCAATCACCGATTTGAACTCGGAGAAGTAGAGCGTGCAGACATCGAACTCGCCTGCCTCGAACATTTCCATCACGCGCGTGCCGATCTGCTCGGCTTGCGCAAACCTGATCTGCTTGACGCCGCGGAAGTCGATCCGGTCCACGATCTGGCGGGAAAGGTCGCGCCGCAAATTGTCCGCCCCCTTGCGGCCAACACACAGGATCTTGACCGTCTTGCCCTCTCGGATCAGACGATTGGCGTCCTGGCGGGCGAGTTTGGCGATGTTCGAGTTGAAACCGCCACACAAGCCACGCTCGGCGGTCATGACGACCAGCAGGTGCACCTGGTCCTTCCCCGTGCCGACGAGAAGCTTCGAGACGCCCTCCGGGTTGGCGACGCGCGAGGCGATCGAGCTCAGCATCGCGTCCATTCGCTCCGCGTATGGGCGCGCGGCCTGGGCGGCCTCCTGGGCGCGGCGCAGCTTGGCGGCTGCCACCATCTGCATCGCCTTCGTGATCTTCCGCGTCGCCTTCACGGAGGCGATGCGGTTGCGCAGGTCTTTCAGAGAGGGCATCTTGCGATGATCGCCTGGTCGTTGGGGTGTCAGACACTCTGGGTCTGATACCGTTGATCCGTCTGTGCCAGGGTGTCAGACCCAGAGGGTCCGACACCTCGATCTCACACCGTGAACGCTTTGGTGAACTTGTCGAGGACGTCGACGAGTTGCTTTTCCACGTCCGCCTTGAGCTCCTTCGAGGAGCGGATCGATTCCAGGATCGCGGAATGTTGATCGCGTAGCGCGCGCAGCAACTCCTGCTCGAATCGACCGACTGCATTGACCGGAATTCCATCCAGGTAGCCGCGCGTGCCCGCGAAGATGACGCAGACCTGCTCCTCCATCTTGAGCGGGGAGAACTGCGGTTGCTTGAGTAGCTCGGTGAGCCGCGAGCCGCGGGCGAGCAGTTTCTGCGTTGCCGCATCCAGATCAGAGCCGAACTGCGCGAAGGCCGCCATCTCGCGGTACTGCGCGAGCTCGCCCTTGATCTTGCCGGCGACCGACTTCATTGCCTTGGTCTGCGCCGATGAGCCAACACGCGACACCGACAGGCCGACGTTAACCGCCGGACGGATGCCCTGGTAGAAGAGATCCGTCTCGAGGAAGATCTGGCCGTCGGTGATGGAGATCACATTCGTGGGAATGTAGGCTGACACGTCGTTGGCCTGGGTCTCGATCACGGGAAGCGCTGTTAGCGAGCCCTTGCCGGCGGCATCGCCCATCTTGGCGGCGCGCTCGAGCAGACGAGAGTGGAGGTAGAACACGTCGCCGGGATAGGCCTCGCGACCTGGCGGACGGCGCAGCAGGAGCGACATCTGACGGTAGGCGACCGCCTGTTTGGAAAGGTCATCGTAGGCGATCACAGCGTGCATGCCGTTATCGCGGAAGAACTCGCCCATGGTGCAGCCCGTGAATGGGGCGAGATACTGCATTGGGGCCGGGTCAGAAGCAGTCGCGGCGACCACGATCGAGTATTCGAGGGCACCGCGCTCCTCCAGCACCTTCACGAACTGGGCGACGGTCGAGCGCTTCTGGCCGATGGCCACATAGACGCAGTAGATCTTTTGGCTCTCGTCGTTGCCCTGGTTCAGCGGCTTCTGGTTGAGGA
>CAINNT010000139.1 GCA_903851225.1 uncultured Chloroflexota bacterium | reverse complement strand
CTCCGCCAGCGGATCTCCAACGGCCACGATCCCCGATTCGAAGCCAACCCCGAGCTGCGTCGGTGGCTGAACCGTCACCCGTCGAATGCCGAACTCTGGTTCGCCCCCGTCGACAAGGGCGTTCTGAGCCGCGTGGAGGCCCGCCTCATCCGTATGGCGCGCCCCGACTTCAACGTGCGCCTCGTCTGATCAGTCCAACCAACCCTGACCCCATCATCAGCTACCCGCAACAGGAGAACACCATGACATCCGCATTCGACAACTACGTCAACGAAGAAGAAGCCAAGAAGGCCCAGAAGCGTTCGGTTTACGGCGAGATCTACCGTGAGCTCACCGGGCCGGAAGGCACCATCGAGGTGGCGACCGGCGAAATGCCGTTCGGCAAGCCCTTCTTCACGTTCCAGACCACCGCAGAGTGGGTTGGTATGAACGTGAAGTTGGTTGGTGAGATGGAGATGTTCTCACGCGAAGAGGGCGAGTACCGCCGCATCGGTGACGATTACGGCAACATCGAGATCACTTCAGAGAACATCGACCTGATCCGTCAGCGGCCGGTCGACTTCTCACGTGCTCACGGGATTGCGAAGTACCTCCTCATGCACCCGTTCCACAATCTTCCCGATCTCGTATTGGTCGTAACGGCGCCGTGGGTTGAGGACAAGTTGGCGCCTCAGTGGGAGAACGGCCGAGCCAAGGTGGACTCGTGCAACATCGAACTCATCAGTGAGCTGTCCGACAAGGCCATCCTTCACCTCGGTAAGCAGGGCCAGGCAAACCGCTACTCCATCTACGCTCTGGACGGCCAGCACCGCCTGATCGGAATCAAGGCCGCGCTCGAGATGCTCGAAACCGGCGTCCTCCACCACAAGAAGAAGGACGGCTCGCCCGCTGGGCGCAATGCCGAGGATCGCCTCGAAGACTGGCTTGACGAAGTAGAGGGCCAGGGCATCAGTAAGGCCGACCTCTTGAAGTTCCGCAATGAGCGCGTCGGCATCAAGTTGGTGCCGGCAGTGTGCAAGGGCGAGACGTGGGAAGAAGCCGTGCAGCGTGTTGCTTCCATCTTCAAGGCCTTCAACACCACGTCCGTCGCTGTCCCGAAGGGCGCCGCGGCAGCCATGGATCAGGAAGATGGTTTTGCAATCACGGCGCGCCGCACCTGGAAGGAATCAGCGTTTCTGAAGGATCGCAAGGGTGACCGTAACCCGAGGATCAGCCCGACCCACAACACCATCGCGGCCAAGAGCACAGTGCTCACCACCCTGGCCACCATGAAGAAAATGGCCGAGGAGTTTCTCAAGAACGGTCAGTTCAGCGAGTGGTACAAGCCGGTGAAGCGCAACATGATGGGCCAACCTCCCTCCGAGGCAATGGTCGATAAGGCGGTCGCGGAATTTGTGGCACTGTGGGATGCGATCGCCACGCTCCCGTCGATGCAGTCGATTGAGCCGTGGAAGTTCCTCCCCGAGTCAGTACAAGCGACGACGAACTTCCGCGAACCGAGG
>CAINNT010000138.1 GCA_903851225.1 uncultured Chloroflexota bacterium | reverse complement strand
TCGTCACCAGGTGACCACGTGCTTGGCCCAGTTCTGGCTGGCGTCGTTAGTCGCGCCCGTGGCGTACTGCACGGCCTTGAGATCACCCTCGACATCGCCCTTGCCGGCGTCTTGGTCATTGCGATCGCCCTTATTGGCGCCGATACCGTTGGACTCGTTGCCGAGGGGATTCACGAAGGGGGCATTGATTCCGCGCTCTTGATTCTCGATCGCGTGTTGCTCGTCTTCATCATTGCTGAGCTGCTCTATACGTTGCGGCTCTCACTCGCCCGAACGCAGCTCATCCTTGAGCCCTTCCTCATCATCGGCCTCGTTGCAGTCGTTCGCCGCGTGTTGGTCGTGACCGCACAAGCCGAACGCATCTTGAGCGAAGGCGGCAACCTTGAGCCCATCCTCTGGGAGCTTGGCGTGCTCGCTGGGCTCGTCGTCTCGCTCGCAGTCGCACTCTCACTCGCTCGTCGACATGGCGACGGCCCGCGCGATCTCCAGGCTGACTAACTCAAATCTGACGCGCACTCGCGCGCGGCGCTCGCGATAGGATGCGCAGATGACGTCATTCGCACAGCACACCATTAATGAGTTTTTGGCATCACTCGCTGCGCCAACTCCTGCGCCTGGTGGCGGCGCAGCCGCAGCCATCAGCGGTGCAACCGCGGCCGCACTCGTGGAGATGGTCGCCGGGCTCTCGCTCAAGAAGAGTCCTGACGGCGCTGACGCCGCCCTGCAGCAAAGCACTGCTGAACAGATGGCGACCATTCGGCGTGAGCTCCTTACCCTCGCAGACGACGATGCGCAGGCGTACGATGCGTTTATTCACGCGATGCGACTCCCAAAAGGCGAGGCGCATGAACGCGAGGTGCGTGGTCGCGCCATGTCTGTCGCTGCAGAACGCGCGGCGGCAGTGCCGCTGCAGACGCTGCGCGCAATCACCGCTGTTGCCGGTGCTGCGCGACTACTCACCAATCGCAGTCTCCTCAGCGCGGCAAGTGACCTTGATGTTGCGTTGCGTTTTGCACGAGCTGCCGGTTTGAGCGCAGCAGAGAACGTAGAGGCAAACCTGCCGTTCATAGACGAACCTGAGACTCGTGCGACGCTCGCGAATCAGACAGCCACAGCCGTTGCAACGCTTGAACGAAGCACTCAGTCGTAGCACGCTATGGCGCGACGACTTTCAGCGCAGCCATTTGCAAAACAGATTACGGCGCGCGCCGCAGAGATTGCAGCGCTTGCAATTGACTACGCAGGCGGGTTGGCGCCGGAGATTGCTGTGGTCATTGCAACGAGTGAACCTGATTCGCTCCTGTACGTTGATCGACTCCTGAAGCAGGTCAGCGCGACCGGTCTCGTTGGTCGCCGTGTTGAGCTTGGTTCGACGGCAACCGAGGCGGAGATCTTTGCCTCGCTCACGTCGCTCTCGGCAGATCAGAACGTGGCGGGGATCATTCTGCAGTCACCGCTGCCGAGCGGAGTCTCACGCGAGATCGTTGCTGCGGCAATCGCGCCCGACAAGGATATCGACGGCATCACACTGGTGAACGCTGAGAGACTGGCAGATGGCACCCACGATCCGTCGCTCCTCCCCGCCACTGCGGCAGCGGTGATGGAGCTTCTGCGCGCATACGAGATCCCGCTCAAGGGGCGACCCGCTGTGGTGGTTGGGCGCAGCGCCATCGTTGGCCGACCTGTCGCCCAACTGTTGGAGGCCGCGGGGGCACACGTTGAGATTGCCCACTCTAAGACCCCCGACCTAGGGGTGGTTACCCGCGCCGCCGCCATCCTCGTGGTTGCCGCGGGGGTGCGGGGGCTGGTGCGCGGTGAACATGTGTCGCAAGGCACAATCGTCATCGACGTGGGCATCCACCCTAGTGGCGACACGATCGTGGGCGACGTCGACGCGGAAAGTGTCGAGCCGCGGCTCGGCGAGACGGGTGGCCTTAGCCCGGTCCCTGGCGGCGTCGGCCCAATGACGAGCGCCGTCTTGGCGTTGCACGCCGCGAAGGCAGCCGAGCGTCTCGTACGGCGGCGAGCGTAGACTCACCGCATGGGGTTCCCTTCTGATCTAGAGATTGCACGTGGCGTCACGCCAACGCCAATTGGCGAGGTCGCGGCGGCGCTCGGATTTCACGATGACGAGATCGAGCCGTACGGCCGCACCAAGGCGAAGCTCTCGATAGAGGGAATTGAACGCCTAGAGAAGAGCGGCGCACGCGGCAAGTACGTGGTGGTCACCGCCATCAGTCCAACACCGCTCGGCGAAGGGAAGACCACCACCACCGTTGGCCTTGCCCAAGGACTCAACAAGATTGGTCACCGTGCCGCTGTGGCGATCCGACAGCCGAGCCTTGGTCCTGTTTTCGGCATCAAGGGTGGCGCCGCGGGCGGTGGCTACAGCCAAGTGATTCCCATGGAAGAGTTCAACTTGCACCTCACCGGCGATGTGCACGCGATCGGCGCGGCACACAACCTCGCCGCCGCATTCCTCGACAATCATCTCCATCACGGCAATGCCCTCAACATCGACGTGCGCAGCATCACCTGGCCACGCGTCGTCGACATCAGCGATCGCGCCATTCGCAAGACGATCATCGGCCTAGGCGGTCGCGAGAATGGTGTGGTCCGCGAATCCGAGACGGTCATCACGGTTGCGAGTGAAGTCATGGCCGTGCTCGCGCTCGCCTCGGATCTTGCCGATCTGCGTGCGCGCCTTGGCCGCATTGTGGTCGCTGAAACTGCTGACGGAAAGCCCGTCACCACCGAAGACTTGAAGGTCGCTGGCTCCATGGCCGCGCTGTTGCGCGACGCAATCAAGCCGAACCTGCTGCAGACGCTCGAGGGCGGTCCTGCGTTTGTACACGCCGGTCCGTTTGCAAATATCGCGCACGGGAACAACTCGATCATCGCCGATCGCGCCGCGCTTGCCACAAACGAGATCGTGGTGACCGAGGCAGGTTTCGGCGCCGATATGGGTGCGGAGAAGTTCTTCAATATCAAGTGCCGCGCATCTGGGCTCGCTCCGGACGCGGCGGTGATTGTGGCGACGGTTCGCGCGCTGAAGATGCACGGTGGCGTTGGCAAGATTGTTGCCGGCAAGCCACTCGATTCGGCACTGAGCACGGAAAACGTCGCGGCGGTGACCGCTGGCGCGCAGAACTTGGTGAAGCAGATCGAAAACGTGCGTGCCTTCGGCATTCCGGTCGTGGTCGCGGTGAACGCCTTTCCAACAGACACCGCCGCAGAACACGAAGCAATTCAAGCAGCTGCGATTGCAGCGGGGGCACGAGCCGCCGTGGTCACCACGCACTTCACCGATGGCGGCGCTGGTGCGGCTGCGCTCGCGGAGGCGGTCTGGGCTGCAGCAACCTCGGGCGAGGCGAAATTTGCGCCGATCTACGCCGACGACCTGCCGCTGGCGCAGAAGATCGAGACGGTAGCCAAACGAATCTACGGCGCAGATGGCGTGGACGTTGCACCCGCAGCGGCGAAGCGGCTGGCGCGCTTGGAAGAGCTCGGATATGGCCACCTGCCGGTCTGCATGGCCAAGACGCAATACTCCCTCTCGCACGATGCAAGCAAGCTCGGGCGCCCAACTGGCTTCCGGGTCCCCGTGAGGTCGGTCACCCTGGCCGCCGGCGCCGGCTTCGTTACCGCCGTGTGCGGCGACATGCGCCTCATGCCAGGCCTGAACAAATCCCCCGGCGGCGAGCGCATCGATCTCGACCTTGAGCACGGCGGGGAGATCGTCGGGCTCTTTTAGGACTCTTCGGCGCCCAGGAACTCCTGGTGCACTTTCAGCGTTAGGGTCGTACGGCGCTCCACTGCGACCGCCAAAGCTGAGGTGCACACCATGAAGATCGGACCACTGACCCTTCCGACGTTCAGTACGCCCGCGAAGTTCGGCCTGGTGGCGGCGCTCGTGCTGGCCCTCTCGGCCAGCGGCGGCATCAGCCCGCTGCTCTTTGGCGCGAGCACAGGTGCCGCTCCCCAAGAGAAAGGGGATATGGGCAGTGTTCCAACCGCAGTTCCCGACAATGGCGCAGTTGAGGGTGACCGCATCGATCTCGTGCGCACCGGCACCTTCAGCCTCGAGGTTGACGACGTCGATGCGAGCCTGACCAAACTCACGAACCTGATGAAGAGCCAGGGCGGCTACGTCTCTGGAAGCTATCGCTACACCGACGCCTCGACCCCGTACCTCACCGTGACCTTCCGTGTTCCTGCGGCGTCGTTTGATGCGGCGGTCCTGGCGTTGCGCGAAGAGGGCACGGTGCTCTCCGAGCAGATCAGCTCGTATGAGGTGACGATGCAACTCGTTGACCTGGAGGCACGCCTGCGCAACCTTCGTGCCTCTGAGGCGGCCCTTCTTGAACTCATGACACAGGCAACGACGGTCTCCGATGTTCTCTCGGTACAGACGCAACTCACCGCCGTGCGCAGTGACATCGAGTCCTACGAAGCGCAGCGAGCAGCGATTGCCGATCAGGTAGAGATGACCACGATCTCCGTGACGATCAGTCCAATCGGCTCTTCGATCGGCAATGCAACCAACGGATTTGACCTCGGCAAAGAGATCGCGCTCGCAATCGCAAATCTCATCGCGGTTGGGCGGACGGTGATTGTTGCCGGGATCAACCTCGTCATCGTGGTCCTGCCGATCGCCCTGATCGGCGCACTTGCCGGTGGCCTGCTCGGTCGAGCATTCGCACCACTTGTCGCACTGCTGCGTCGACTAATGGGCGTTGGAGTGGCCTCGAAGCGAACGGTACGACGCCGCTAAGAGCGGGGTACGCCGTGGGTCCGAGCTAGAGGGCGCCCGCAGCGATTGCGATGATGGCCGCCGTCAGGAGGCCAATCGCAATGCCGAGAGCACCGGCTCCCCATGCAGCAAGGTTGATGGCGCCCATCGGGGCGTCGTCGGCCTCGCCGTGTGAACCGTGCCCGGGAGCCGCGTGATCGCTCATGCGGCGTAGTATCCCAGACGATGAGAATCAACATCGGTGACGGGTTCGAGCTGGTCGGCGTGGAGAGCGCCGAAGAGTTGCTGCTCGTGCCGCCGTGCGCCAACGCGAGCGCCGATCATGCCACCTGCACCTGGTGGGAAGACGCGGATCGCGGCAGCAAGGCGGCGGCGGGTGGCGGTGCTGCGCCGAACCCTGCTGCACGTGCGACAACGCCGGCCGGCGGGAAGAGCGCCCTCGCCGCGTTCCTCGGCGCCGAAGAGGAGCAGGCACCCACCTTCAATCCATTCGCTCCCAAGCCACCTTCGCGCGAAGAGGCGCTGCGCGATGCCGCCGCCGCGCCGGGTCAGCCACCAAAGCTTCGACTCTTGACACGGCAACTCCCAGTAAGTGGACCGATGGGTTGGGTGCTATTGGCGAAGGGTGAGCCAGTCGCCTACTGCCAAGCGGGGCCTCTCTCGGCCTTTCCGCGCGCGCAGCGCTTGCGCGACCGTTATCCGGATCTTCCAGACAGTCCGCCGCCGGCCATCATCACCTGCATCTCTGTGGTGCCCGCGGCGCGTGGCCGTGCGCTCGGCAGTGCGCTCGTTGCCGGCGTACTCACTCGACTCGGTAGCGCTGGCTTTGCCGCGGCCGAGGCGTTCCCCGAAGAGCCAGAGTCTGTCGCCGACCCCGAGGAGACTTCGGCTGCGACGCAGCGCTTCTGGGAGCGACTTGGCTTCACCGTAGCGGCAACGGGTCCTGATGGGCGTTGGCCAGTCATGCGACGCGCGCTCGATTAATGACACCACCAACCGCACGCTTTGAAATCGTTGCAAACATCAGCGAGGGGCGGAACGCTACGACCCTGCAGCAGGCTGCCACAGCGATCACGAGCGTCCCAGGCGTAACGCTTCGCGACGTTCACTCCGACCCCGATCACGATCGCAGCGTCTTCACCTATGTCGCCGCCAGTGGCGTCGAGCTGGTCGCAGCGACGCTGGCCCTTGCACGGGTCGCCATTGCACGGATCGATCTCACAAGCGACGAGAAGTCGGGCGCTGGTCGTGGAGTGCACCCGCGGATTGGCGCGCTCGATGTGGTGCCGGTTGTGCCGATCTCGCCAGAGGCCACACTCGAACAGGCGACCGAAATCGCGCGCATCGCCGCGCAGGCACTTGCGTCCACGTTGAACCTTCCCGTCCACCTCTATGGCGCCGCCGCGCGCACCGACGAACGTCGCTCGCTTCCAACCTTGCGGCGCGGTGGATTCGAAGAGCTCGCCGCGCATCAGGCGGCAGAGGGTGGCGCCCCAGACTTTGGGCCACGGAAGCCGCACCCAACCGCCGGTGCCACCGCAGTCGGCGCGCGACCGCTGATGGCGGCGTGGAACATTGCGCTCATCGGCGCCAGCACCGCCACACTGCTCGCGGCCGCGAAAGAGATCGCGCGCGAGATTCGTGGTGCAACGCCCGGTGGCGTGTCCGGATTACAGGCGCTCGGCTTCCCGCTCGCAAGCAAGGAGATCGCGCAGGTATCGATGAACCTTCATGACCTTCTCGCGGCTACCGAACGCGGCGACACGTTGCATGCGATCCGTGCACGGATTGGCGTGGCTGCACGCAGACGCGGCGTTGAGATCGGTGAGACGGAGGTCGTCGGGCTACTCCCCGACCGAGCGCTGCATGCGGGCGGCAATCCAGAAGCGCTGCAGATCAGCGGAGGCTGGGAGCGCGTGGTACTAGATCGCTGAGAGCGCAAGAGCGAGCAGCGCAATCGCCACAGCTGGAAGGAGACATCCAGAGCGCTTTACTGGGCCGCCACCTGGCGATTGCCGTGTGCGATTCTTTTCGGTGATCGCCGCAAAGAGAACAAATTCATCGAGCGACGAACCATTGTTGTTCAGATCGAACGGGCCACCGTCGCTGCCGCCAGCATCGCCACCGTCGCCACCAAAATCTCCATCAGTCATCTTTGCCTCCGGTGTATGGGTTCAACGGAGAGTTGTAGAGCAGCAGCGTGCGCATCCTACTCTCGTTCTCCTTCTCACTTTGGCACTTTGGAGAACAGGCAACTCCGTCGGGCGGGAAGGGATCGAGGAACGTGCGAATCTCGAAGGTCGCCTCTCCGGGGAGGATCTCGCGCTTGCACTCGACGCAGCGGACTGTGCTCATCTTGCAACTATCGCAGGAGACTGTGCCAACAGTCTGTCGCAGTAGTCAGGCGAGACCGAGTGTTCCAGCTGTGGCGGGCTCGGCGCCGCCAAGACCCTCGACGCGCGCCTCGATGATGACGGTGGTCGTCTCCTCGGGGAGGGCTGAGATGGTGATGGCAAGCTTCTGTTGCGCGGGTGGCGGCGTAGCCAGGCCCTGCTCTTTGCAGAACGCCTTGATCGCTGCGGCAGATTTGCTTGCATCGTCGATCAAGGACATTGGGATGACAATCTTTGGCTCCATCTGGCTGATGAGGCGGGACGCGGCCTGTGGCGAGAGCTCGCCACCCACAGGGACAAGGACGATGTCGCAGCCAGGAAGCTCACCGATCTGTTCAGCGGTGAGGCCGTCGGCGTAATCGCCAAGGTGCACGACGTGGATGCCGTCGAGTTCTGCGGCGAAGACGGTGTTGTGTCGCGCCGCTGGCCCGCGGTGCTCGTCGCGGTAGCTGCGGATGCCGGTGATCAGTACCGACTTCACCTCGTACTCGCCTGGACCCTCGAGGACGATGGCGCTGTCGAGGCTCGTGGCGATAGGGGTGCGGTTGTCGCGTGGAGCGAGGCGCCCCTTTACGCGCGAGAGTGGGGCGTCGTCGGGGTGGCTCAGGGTGACGATGTCGGCGGTCATTCCGCGCCCAGTTGGCCCCACGATCGAGGTGTACGGGTCGTAGGCGATGGTCGCCTCACGGCTGCGGATGCGGACACAGGTTCGACCGTAATAGGTGAGTTCCATGCCCCTATTCTCCCACGCGCCGCGGCACGCCGTCGCATCGTGGGGGTTCTACGGGGGAGGTATGCCAGGAGGGTCGATGCCCGTCGGCCCTCCTGGCTTGGAGGTCGGTTCACGGGAGGGAGGTCCGGTGAGCCGAAACCCATCATCTGCTCGTCAGGTGAATCTGCAAGGGGGGATTGGGTAAAGAGTTCGCAATGAAAGCCCGCGTGGAGACCGTGCCGTCAGGCGTTCGCTACATCTCCTCAGGTGCGGAGATGCCGAGAAGGCGAAGCGAGGCGGAGAGGCTCGCCGCCGCGGCCGCTACGAGGCGCAGCCGGCCGGCCGACCGCTCAGGAGCGGCAGGATCGACCACCTTCGCATCGCGGTAGAAGGCCGAAAAGGCGGTCGCAAGCTCTGTCGCATAGGTCGTCACCCCCTGCGTCTCATGATGCGTGGCGGAATCCTCGACCACCTCGGGGAGGCGCACGATCGCGCGTGCCAGCTTCGCCTCCGGTGAGGTGTGGTCGTCGAGCAGACTCCCGATCGCGTCTGCAGGTTTGAGCGATTCAGCGGCCGCCTTGCGCAAGATCGAACACATTCGCGCATGCGCGTACTGCGCGTAATAGACAGGGTTATCGCTGCTCTTCGCCTTCGCCGCCTCGATATCGAAGTCAATCGCTGTGGTTGCACTGCGCGATGCGAAGTACCAGCGTGCAGCATCTACGCCGATCTCTTCAAGCAGCTCGTCAAGTGTGATGAACGTTCCCGCGCGCTTCGACATGCTCATCTCAACGCCATCGCGCACGAACCGCACCCAGGCAACGAGGAGCATCTCAACGGACTCCTTGTCAAAGCCGAGCGCCTCCCCTGCATTCCTCAGGCGGGCGACGGTGCCGTGATGATCCTGTCCCCAGACGTAGATCAGGCGATCGTGTCCTCGCGAGAACTTCTCCACGATGTAGCCCAAGTCCGAACCGAAGTAGGTGTATGCGCCGCTCGACTTTCGGATCACTCGATCTTTGTCATCACCGAATGCGGTGCTCTTGAACCAGAGTGCACCCTCGCGCTCTTCTAGCCAGTTACCTTCACGCAGCTTCGCAATGGCACGATCAACGAACCCGTCGGTATAGAGCGAACCTTCTGAGCGCCACACGTCGAATTCAACGCCGAGCACTGCCAGCGACGATTCAATTCCGGCGCGAATGCGCTCTGAAGCCCATCGGCCAATGACAGCAATCTCGTCATCGGCGATCGTGCCGTCGTACCCTTCCGTATCAGCGTCAGCACTTCGCTTCGGTGCGGCCGCTGCACGGGTTGCAACGTCGGGCGGAATTGTCGCTGCAAGTTCTGCAACGTAGTCGCCCTTGTATCCGTTCTCTGCTACGGGAACACCGTCACGCAGCGCGATGACGCTCTCGCCGAGTCGACGAACCTGTTCGCCGAAGTCGTTGAAGTAGTACTCGCGCGTGACCTGCTGCCCTGCCGCTTCGAGGACGCGCGAGAGAAGGTCGCCGACAAACGCGCCTCGGGCATTCCCGACCGTTAGTGGGCCGGTTGGATTTGCGGAGACGAACTCGACGTTGACGCGATAGGGCGGCGCGTCCCCAGCAACCGCAAGATGTCCCCAGGCGAGTGGCGTGCGAACAATCGCGTCTACGTGATCGGCGAGAAGCCCGGCGCGAAGTCGCAGGTTCAAGAATCCCGGCCCTGCGACTTCGGCGTGCGCGATGGGGCCGAGCGCACCGCTGCCGCCGTGCATGCGCTCCGTCGCTTCGGCAATGAGCTCCGCAGCGATCGCCGCAGCGATTGCCGCTGGTGGTCGCTTCAGGAGCTTGCTCCCCTTCATGGCGATATTTGAGGCGTAATCGCCGTGGTCGGGATTCGCAGGAATCTCGACTTCGACGCCGGCGACGAGAGCCTCGAAGGTGGTTGCCTCCTCAGGCGCGGGGAGCGCGCCACTTGCAACGGCACGCCGCAGCGCTCGTGCCACGGCGTCGCGCACGGTGTGTCGGATCGGGCGCCCAAGGAGGGGGTCTCGCGGCAGCGCGGCAGAACGAGTGGTTGGTGCAGACGGAACGCTCATGGCTGAATCGTAGCCGCGAACTCTGGCACGATGGCGCCATGACATCTGAGACGGCTCCAGCAGGCACCCCGCCAACTCGCCCACCTGAGGGGGCGGTTCTCGCGGCCCCAGTCACCCGTGGTCAGATCGTGCGGGTCGGGCTCCTTCTCGTTGTCACCTTCCTCATTGGCGCGCTGCTGCTGCGCATCCAGGCGGATCGCATTCGCGAGCTTGACCTTCCACTGCCTCCTGGATGGGCGGCGGTGAGCGCCGACACCGTGCTTGCCGGTATTTCGCCTCAGAGTGCCGTTCGCGCAGCGCGCTCCGCCGATGCGCCCGTTGGTGCTACGCCGCGCGTGCGCCTCATTACGCTCAGCAGCGGCGGCACCGACGCGCCAGACCTAAAAGGAACGTTCTGGCTCATCGTCACCGACGACGTTCGCCCCTCCATGGAAATTCCGGCAGGAGATGCAACGGATGTGATTCGAGCATACGTGCTGATTGATCAAGCGGGTCGCGTCGCACTTGCCGTTGAGCGCGGATTCGCCGATACCGATCCAACGCTTCCGCCAGACTGATCGACGCGAACGTCGACTGGAGTTAAATCTCGAAGCAATCCCCTTCGCGCACCGCGACGATCTCACCCGAAAACTCTGTTGCGGCCGCGCGAACCGCGTCGGCCGGATCAACCTCTGCGCCGAAGTGTGTGAGCAGAAGTTTTGCCGCACCGGCAGATGCGGCAGCCTTTCCTGCGCCGTACGCCGTGACATGAGTGTCACCTTCGCGCCACTTCGCGGCACCACCAGCAGCTTCACAGAGGAGTGTGTCGCCAGGCCGCACTATCGCCGCGAGATCCTCCCAACGGGCAACATCGCCCGAGTAGGTCAGGCCATGGGCATCACCGAGTGCAATCCGAAGTGCATACGACTCGCCGGTGTGGCGAACGCGTGCGCTCCGCATCGTCAGATCACCGATAGAAACGACGCGTCCGCCGCCGAGCGGTGGCAG
>CAINNT010000137.1 GCA_903851225.1 uncultured Chloroflexota bacterium | reverse complement strand
GGCCGCCGCTGGGGAGGCCTTCGCCCGCCGGTATCACGACGGTCGCTACTCGGCGGCGGTGCTGGCCGAGTGGATGGGTGTACAAGTCAACCGGCAGTAGCGGCTGGAGCCGATGGTGGGGATTGAACTCACGGCCTGCTGTTTACGAAACAGCTGCTCTACCACTGAGCTACATCGGCGCCGGAGGGGGATTGTAGCGGAGCCTGACCGCAAACAGTAGGGGGCGAGGTATTGCATTAATACAACAACCTTGCTATTGTACTAATACAACAGCCCGTCGGGCTGGGTAGCAAGGAGATTGTGATGAACGCACAGTGGCTGCCGTACGCCGTGGTCGTGGGGACCGCGGTGCTGGCCTTCCTCTTCAACATGGTGGCGAGCCCGCGACTGATGCGGGCGCTGAACTCGCCGGTCGAGGTGAATGCTCCCTTGCGACGACCGCGCATCATTGCAGGCAAAAGCCTGGTGACGATCTGGTTTGTCAGCGCCGCACTCTACCTGGCGACGCTCCCCCAGGTGCTCGAGCTCCCGAGCGTAGACCTCGACGGATGGAGCCTGCCTGCCTTAGTGTTCATGCTTCTCATCTCGTTCTCGGCCACCACATACAAGCGCTCGCTGGCGCAGCAGGTAGAGGAACAACTTGACGAGCGGGAGCTGGCCGCCCGCAACGGGCTCTACCCGCTCGCACACCAAACTGTCCTCACGTTTGCAAGCGTCCTCTTCGTGATCTTCTTCATCTTGCAGGTGGGTCAAGATGAGATCACTCTCGGAACGATTAACTCAGAGACAGCCCTCGGTGCTGCATTCACGCTGCTCTTCTTCTTCTGGGTGACCCCGAGCCTCGTCCATGCCTGGCGCGATCCGGTGCCCGATGAGGTCTCCGAGGAGATGCGACGAGCGCTGAAGGATGCCAAGGGAGAGCTGCGTCGAGAGTTACGTGGCCTGTCAATCGAGATTGATGCGGCCGGAGCCGAGGTGAAGCACGAGATTCGGAAGTCGATGGGGCTGGGCAAAACTTCAAATAAGAAGAAGCGCAGCGCGCGCGGACTCAAGGTTGCCGTGAACGGACGGTTGGTCAAAGGGGCACCAACTGCCAAGAAGCGAGCAAATCCTGTGAAGAAGGGGAAGCGCTCGTGACCGGGCGTCGGTCGGCCACGGAAGCGCCTCTTCTCAACCGGATCGCCGAGCTGCGAGAGCGTGCGAAGTTGAGCCGCCTTGAGTTGGCTGAGCTCGTCGGCGTGAACTCTCAGACGATCGGCTACCTGGAGCGCGGGGAGTACAACCCCTCGCTCGCGCTCGCCTTTCGGCTCTCGGACGTGTTCTCGCTCCCGGTAGAGAAAATCTTCATCCGGACCCGATCACGGCAAGGCCGAAGAGCGTGACGGGCGTGGACCAGGATCGACTGGCAAAAAAGACCGACCGTCAGTGATTCAACGTTTGCCGCTGCCTTTCGCGCTGTTCCTTGGTGCACTTTTGCTCCCCGTTGGTGCAATCCTGCTTCCGCTCTTCCCTGAGTTTGGCATCGTGACGCTGCTCGTTGCCACCCGACTCCTCGGACGAAAGTTCGCATGGGCCATGCGTTTCAACGGATGGATCGACCGAAGGTGGCATGCGATTCGTGCGCGCCTCAAAGGCGACCCGAACAGCAGCCGCCCTGCGCTCTGGCGATGGATTGTGGGGGCGCTCGTGATCGTGCTGCTCTGGCAAGTCGTGGGGAGCATCGCGACGATCTTCGTCGTCGTCAACTCTGGCCTCGAGTTGGAGGTGTTCTTGCCAGAAGGCGGTTTTGGCGCGGTGCCAATTTCTCCAGAGCGTGCCGCGCTGATCCTGCTTGCAATCTTGCTTAGTTTTGTGCCGTTCTTCGTTGCAAATCTGATTGCGTATCGCTACATACTGAAAGAGCGCCTTGCACGGCTCTTCACGCAGACGGGAACATTCTCCGTGCGCAGGATGCTCTTTGGGTTCAGTCTCTGGATCGTCATTGGATTGATCGGGGTTGCCGCCGTTGCACTTCT
Organism: uncultured Chloroflexota bacterium; assembly: GCA_903851225.1. GTDB lineage: Bacteria > Chloroflexota > Limnocylindria > Limnocylindrales > Limnocylindraceae > Limnocylindrus. The sequence goes on along the minus strand of CAINNT010000137.1, from coordinate 1,730 downwards.
CAACCCGGGCGTGGTGGAGTGGACCTTCAATCCGGCGGGTGCGCTTCCGTATGTGCTTGTGGCGCTGCTGCTCATCCCAGTCCAGACCATTGCTGAAGAGCTCTTCTTTCGAGGTTGGCTCCTACAGTGGTCAGACAACGGACGCCGGCGCCGAACAACGCTCGCCGCCATCAACGGCGTCCTCTTTGCGCTTCCACACCTCGCGAACCCAGAGGTTGCGGGCGAGGACCTGGTGCGCATCGTCGGCTACGTCGCGATCGGGTATGTCTGGGCGTGGGTGACACTCCGCGACCGAACCCTTGAGTTGGCGATCGGCGCGCACGCGGCGAACAACATCTCTGCTGCGCTGCTGGTGGGCTATGTTGGCTCCGCAATCCCATCGCTCTCTCTCTGGACAATGGACCGCATCCCCGTGTTGCAGGAGGTGGTGCTGGGGTTGGCGAGCGCAGTGGTGTTTGCCTGGATAACCGAGAGATTCGGTGTGACACGATCAGAAAAGTTGGGAGATCCTACGCAGGCGTGAGCCTGCTGGACAGCCACACATGAGTGGAATCCTTGCACTGTTGCGAATCTCGGATATCCGCACGCTGCTAATCGCGCGGTTCATCTCAATGTTCGGTTCCGCCGCAACCGTTCTGGCGGTGCAGTTGCTGGTACTCGACCTGACAGATTCGACTGCGGCCCTCGGCCTCACGGCGGTGCTCGCGGCACTCCCTTCGGTGACGATTGGCTTTATCGCTGGTGGCGTTGCGGACCGCCTCAATCGACGGCAACTTATGATTGCAGCGGATCTGGTTCGCGCGGTGCTCGTGCTGATGATCATCCCCGCCTCTCAACTTGGAGATGCTGCCTTCCCCGCCATTGCGGCGCTCACCTTCCTTCAAGGTGTTGCTGGGTCATTCTTCTCTCCAGCGAACTCCGCAGTGATCGCGCGACTGGTTCCAGAGGATCTGCGCGTGCACCTTGGCTCGCTCCAGCAGACCCTCATGATCGTGACCAGTCTTCTTGGCGCATCGTTTGCAGGAATTGTTCTCGGCGTCAGCGGGAACCGCGACCTTCTCTTCGCGATCGACGCAGGGAGTTTCTTGTTTGCTGGCCTTCTGATGTTCCTGATCCCGAGAGTTGCAGGGCAGCCCGAACCGTCCTCACAGCATCACGGTGAACGTCAAGGACTTGCCCTGCGCGAAGGGTTTTCCGTGGTGCGCGCTTCACGCATGCTGTTGGCGATCATCATCGGTCCGGCGATCGTCATGCTCGGGATTGGAGCCGTCAACGTGCTCTTCGTTCCGTTTGTCTATCGGGAGCTTGAGGCGCCACTCGCCCTTGCTGGAGTGATTGAAGGATCACAGTTGGTTGGGCTGCTCATCGGGACGGCGCTTGCTCCGGTAATCGTCAGGCGGATTTCTGCCGAACACGTCCTCTGGGCAGCCTTAATTGCGGCTGGTGGGCTTCTGCTGCTCTGGGGCGGCGTGACGGAACTCTGGCAGTTCGTGTTGCTCTTCTTTGCGATCGGCCTCGCTGCATCCCCAATTAATATCGTTGCATCCGCCATCTTCATGGAGAACACCACCGATGCGGTGCGCGGACGCGTTGGTGCAATCTTCAGCGGGGTGACCGAGGGGGCGAGCCTCCTCTCGATGGCTGGAGCTGGGACCGCTGCCGCACTTGTCGGTATGCGCGGCACATTTGTTGCCGCAGGGGCCATGTGTGTGATCGGCGGGGTGGTGACG
>CAINNT010000136.1 GCA_903851225.1 uncultured Chloroflexota bacterium | reverse complement strand
TCACCGTCATCGCAGCGGGCAGCAACCTTGCCGGCCGCTACGCAGTTGGAAGCCGCTACGCCGTGCAGCCTGACGTGTATGTCAAAGGGAAGAGTACTGCGTACGGGTATGTCATTTCGGGTGCGCTGACGCAGTACCACCTCATGGGCCCCGAGATGATCGAAAGCGCAGAGGGCACCTACTTGATTCCGATCGACGACGACTTCAGCGCCGCCGCCGCGGCACTGACGGAGCCGTGGGCATGCGTTGATGCGGCGTACACACAGCGGCGTCGATTAGATCCACTTGATGGTGGTCGCGCGCTGATCGCTGTCGCTGCAGGGTTCACTGGCGATGTGTCATGGACGCACGGCGCCGCATCGCCGCGCGAGATCGTCATCGTCGGTGCCTCCGATTCATTGGCGGCTCAGTTGTCGCAACGAGCGCGTCCTGACTGCGTGATCACGCGGCACCCTGCGATCGAGACCGAAGCGCTCCCAGGGTTTGTGAGCGAGCGAGGCGGCGGATTTGATGACGTGATCAGCATCGGTGAGCGTGATCCCCAGCGGTTGGCTGCGCTGCTTGGCGCAGTCGCCTTCCGCGGCACCTTCAACCTTGTTGGCCGCGTTGATGGCGCGCTGAACGTCGCAATTGATGCGGGCCGAGTGCACTACGACTACATTGCGATCCTAGGAACGCAGAGTCATGAGCTCGGGGAGGCATACGGCGAGACGCGAAATCGCGCGGAGCTTCGGACGGGCGGCAGCGTGGTTGTGATCGGCGCGGGTGGCCCCATGGGGCAGATGCACGTGCAGCGCGCAATTGAAATGCACGGCGGTCCACGCCACGTCGTTGGCGTTGATGTGAGTCGCGAGCGTTTGAAGGTACTCCAGGAACGTTTCGCGCCACTCGCTGCAACGCACGGCAAGACCCTTGTTGTCGTTGAGTCAGATCACTCCGCGCCGGTTCGCAGTGCACTCGCGGCGCTCGGTTGCGCGTACGGCGCTGACGATGTGGTGGTCTGCGTGGCGGCGCCAACCGTCATTGAGGACGCCGCAACACTGATGCGCTCTGATGGCATGCTGGTGATCTTTGCCGGCGCCAAGATTGGCACCATGACGCGCGTCGACATTGCGCCAGTTGCCACATCGGCGCGGCAGTACACGGGGACGTCGGGCTCGAGCCTTGATGATCAGATTGGCATCGTGAATCGCGCGCGGCAGGGGCAGCTCTCGCCAGGGAGATCTGTTGCGGCGGTTGGTGGGATCGAGACGGCAGCAGAGGGCCTCGTTGCGCTCAAGGAGGGTCGCTTCCCAGGGAAGATCGCGATCTTCCCGCAACTCGTTGGCCTCCCTCTGCAATCAGTCGACGAACTCCTCGTACGCTACCCCGAAGTTGGGGCCGCCATGGGAGCATCAAAGATCTGGAACCTTGAAGCGGAGCGCGCACTCTTCAGTGCAATGGGGGTGTCACGATGAACAAGCGACGCGAAACGTCACGCAATCCAATCTATTCAACGCAACGTGGCATTGTCGTGGGCGGTGCGATCGGCCTCTATATGGGCATCTTCTTCCGACCGAGCCGCGAACCCGATCTTGGATTTGTTTTCGGATTGATTGTGGTCGCCACGCTGGTCACCGTCGCGTTACGACTTGCGCGAAAGACGGTCACCCGGGCCACCCTTGGCCGCGAGACGCTCCGTTCATTCGCGCTCTACTTCTTCGCCCTCCTCTCCCTCGAAGGCCGACACTACGTCCTCAATGCTGCGGGGCCTGTGGTGCTCGTGCTCTTCACTACGCTCCTCGGCGCACTGATCGGATACATCTGGGTCAACTTTGGTGGGAGCGTGCGCAACTATGGTGAAGCGGCACAGGACGAGCAGGGGCGGTAGCTGAGGTGGCACGACCTGGCGGCGACCTCGAAGGACCATTCGACCAGTACGCCCAGCACGCGTTCAAAGGGAGCGTTGCCGAAGTGGCGGAGGCGATCGCGGCGGGTGCGAAGACGCTCGGCGCCCAGATCAAGCTCCTCGATGCGAACGGTGGCCGGGTGGAGGCGCAGTTCGACAAGAAGATGCGGGGAAAGATCCTTGGCGATCGCAGTTGGGTCGAAGTGCAGATCAGCGCAGCATCAGGGAAGACGAACTGCGAACTATACGCATTCCCCCTCAACGCGATCGGTCAGAAGCTGATGTTTGGCGCACGAGACGGTGTCGTGGACGCGGTCATTGCGGCGCTCTGGGAAGAGACCGAACTCGCACTCCGTGGCCGTTGAGGCGCGCCTCCTTCTCGTCCGACACGGAGAGAGTGAGGCGAACGTTGCAGGACTCCTCCAGGGACAGAGCCACGGCGCGCTGACGCCAGCAGGAAGGAGAGCGGCGGAGCAACTTGCTGCGCACCTCGCGAGTCTCAGCGCCGATGAGCGACCAACCTCACTGCTCGCAAGCGATCTTCGTCGTGCTGCAGAGACGGCCGACATCATTTCACGCTCACTCGCGTTGGAACCGGAACCCACACAAGCAGCGCGCGAGTGGCATGTTGGCGAACTCGACGGACAACCTGCGTCAGCACTGCATCAGGCGGT
>CAINNT010000135.1 GCA_903851225.1 uncultured Chloroflexota bacterium | reverse complement strand
TGACGTTGCCGATGACCTTCGCGTGGGAGCCCAGATCGGGCACGATGTAGTCGCCCAGTCTGAGCGAGAAGGTGAAGATCGAGCCGGCCGCAAGCGCCGGGATCAGTTGCGGGAAGTTCACCCGTCTGAAGGTGACCCAGCCGCGACCGCCGAGATCCGCAGAGGCCTCGAGGAGCGACGTCGGGATGCGCTCCAAACCGGCATAGACCGGAAGGATCATGTACGGGAGCCAGAGATAGGTGAGCACGAGCCACGAGTTCCAGATCTCGGTGAGCCCCGGGCCCTCGATGCCGAACGGGGCGACTAGCCAGCCGAGGAGCCCGTTGGCCTGCAGTATCGTGCGCCAGGCGTACACCTTCACGAGATACGACGCCCACAGTGGCATCGTCACCGCCACGAGCACCAATGCCCGAACGCGCGGCGAGGCAATGCGGGCGATGTAGTAGGCGACCGGCAGAGCAATGATCGCCGCCGTAAGCGTCACCAGCAGCGCGATGCCAATCGTCCGCAGTGCGATCGCAAGATAGACAGGGTTCCCGAGGATCTGTCCGAAGGCGTCGAGCGTCCAGTCAAACGGTGCAACCTTCCCCGTAAAGGAGTCCTTCGACCAGAACGCGTGAGCTAGGAGCACCAGAAGCGATCCGATGTACACGGTGCCGATCCACGTCAGCGGAGCGGAGAGAAGCGCGCCGAGCGACGCGCGCGGGCGCGTCGAAAACCATCGGGCGATACGGGAGATCATTGTGTGGTCACCTGCCGAGAAACGGAACGGGGCCCCTCGCGACTTTCCATCGTCGAGGGGCCCCGCCCCAGTTCAACTGCTACTGGATCGGTCAGTTGCCGCGCAGCGTCGTCCAGGCTTCGACCCAATCGTCTTGGGTCTTGCAGGTCGTCGCTGCATCGTCATCGTCGCAATCCTCGCGGGGAGTCGCCCAGTACCAGATCTTCTCCCAGTACGCCTCGTCCGCTGCGTGCGTGAGCTCGCAGTGGCCGGGTGAGAGCGTCTCTGCGTAATCGCAGGCGGCCTGACTCGTTGCCGCCTCGCCGAAGAAGACGGTCGCCTGACCGTTTGCCTCAGCTGACATCATGTGGTTCATCCACAGGTACATGCAGTTCGGGTTCTTCGCATTCGTGGCCATCATCCAAGTGTCCGACCATCCGGTCGAACCCTCAGCCGGCATCAACGTCTGGACCTTTGGCGCGTTGGCGTCGGTGCCCAGCACATTGGCCATGAACTGCCATGTGGTGCCAACCACGAGATCTCCGCTGGCGAAGCCAGCGACCTGGTCGGCGTAGCTGCTCCAGTAGACGACTCCGAGTTCCTCCTGCTTCTCCAAGAGGTCGATTGCCGCCGCAAACTGCTCCTCGTTCAGCTGATACGGATTCGTGATCCCCAGCTCCGGACGCTTGGCCATCAAATGAATCGCTGCATCAGCGATGTAGATCGACGAGTCGTAGATGCTGATCTTCCCGTTGACAGTCGAGTTTCCCTCCCACACCGCATCCCACGAGGTCAGCGGGGTGGTGATGAGATCGCTGTTCCACATCAACAGGTTCGGACCTCGCCCGTGCGGCACGCCGTAGGGCATGCCGTTCTGCGAGTTGTGGGCCTGGTTCTTCAGGCCGGCGAAGACGTTCGCATAGTTCGAGAGCAGATCGACGTTGACCGGTGCCACGTCGCCCGCCGTCATGAGGCGGACCGAGGCGTCACCCGAGAACGAGCCGCCGTCGTACTGCCCCGATTGGAGCAGCTGCACGCCGTTGTTCGAGTCGGTCATCGCCGTCGTGTTCACCTTGCAGCCGGTCGCCTCCTCGAATGGATCGACCCAGTTGAATCCTTCGTATTCGCCGCGCTCTGCGTAGCCTGGCCAGATGATCAGGTTGAGCTCGCCCTCGCCCTCGCCGAGCGTCTCGAGCCAGCCGGCCGGCTTTTCGGACGGCGACGAGCTCGCCTCCGAGGTGCCGCCGCAGGCCGCGACGAGCAGTGCGAGCGCCGCCAAAACGGCCGCTCCCTTGAATCGCTTCATGGTGCCTCCGATACCTACGCTGGAGCCGCCTGCGGATTCTCCGCAAGGGACAGCAAGTGCTCCCGCCTCCACGTCACCCGAACCCTTCGGCCGATCGCAGAGTGCGACTCCATTGGAGACTCCTTCAGGTTCAGCTGTGCCACCATCAGGTCGTCGCCAGTGTCTAACGCGATCTTATAGCGCGTTTCAGCCCCCAAAAAGACGACTGATGCGATTATTCCCAGGGCAGATCCTTCGTCGGCGGCGACCAGATCGTCAGGCTCACCGAGCCGGATGCGCTCCGGTCTGATGGCGATCCTCCCTTGGGCCCCGAAACTGCGTCGCGCCGACTCGTCACCGTAGATGTTCGAGTTGCCCACGAAGCCGGCGACAAAGGCGGTTGCCGGGTGCTCGTAGACCTCTGCGGGGGCGCCAACCTGGACGATCGACCCGCGGTGAAATACTGCGAGTCGATCGCTCATCGTGAGCGCCTCCTGCTGATCGTGCGTGACGTACACGAAGGTGATCCCTACCGCCGCCTGGATGGCCTTGAGCTCGACTTGCATCTCCTCGCGAAGCTTGAGATCGAGGGCACCGAGTGGCTCGTCGAGCAGGAGTACGCGCGGTCGGTTGACGAGCGCCCGGGCCAGCGCAACGCGCTGCCGCTGCCCGCCGGAGAGCTGCGCGGGTCGACGTTCGTCGTAGCCCTCGAGTCTGACCATGCGGAGCGCCTCCTGCACGCGCACGGCCCGTTCTGCCGCTGGAATGCGTCGTACCTCAAGTCCGTAGGCGAT
>CAINNT010000134.1 GCA_903851225.1 uncultured Chloroflexota bacterium | reverse complement strand
CCTCAACGTCTGCTGGGAGTGCACCCTGTGGCATACGCATCGAGTTTGGGTTCGGTCCACCGCGGCGTTGTGGTCGTCGTGGGCCGCGGTTTCGTCCGTCGTTCATATCAGTTGGATACCTTCCTCTACCTGTGGGTGGATGCCTTCCCGGTACGCAAAACTGCGGCGCGTTCGCTGTGCAGTTCGGGGGGATGAAAGAACTCTACGGCAGCCTTTGCCGCTCGTCAAGAGCCCGTGGGTACGGGCCCGCGACTACTTCCCAGCGGTTGCCTTTGCCCAGTCCGCCTTGAAGATTGCGATCCCCTTATCGGTGAGTGGATGCTTCGTCATCTGCTCCAAGACCTTCAGCGGCATGGTTGCGACATGCGCCCCCGCCAGTGCCGACTCGGTTACGTGTCGTGGGTGACGAATCGAGGCGGCGAGGATCTCGCAGTGATCGAGCCCCTCGTAGTTTGCGAAGATCTCGGCAAGCTCTCGGATCACGACCATGCCGTCTTCGTTGATGTCGTCGAGGCGACCAACAAACGGACTGATCAGCGATGCGCCGGCCTTCGCCGCCATAAGCCCTTGGTTCGCAGTGAAGATCAGGGTGCAGTTGGTCTTGATCCCCTCGGCGGCAAGGCGGCTGATCGCCTCGAGCCCTGCAGTCGTGAGGGCAACCTTCACAACGATGTTCGGGGCGATCTTCGCAAAGGCGAGGCCCTCTCTGACCATGCCATCGGCGTCGTCGCTGATGACTTCGGCAGAGACCGGGCCCTTCGTCAGGCCGCAGATCTCCTTGAGGATCTCCTCGTACGAGCCGCCAATCTTTGCGTAGAGCGACGGATTCGTCGTGACGCCATCAACGACGCCCCACTTGATCCCGGTCTTGATCTCTTCGATGTCAGCGGTGTCCAAGAAGAACTTCATAACGCCCCCTCAATGCTCAATAGGTTGGTCAGAGTATGCGTGATTACGCGTTTGTCCCGTTGCTGCGCTGTGCCGCCTTGGTTGCGGCGGCCTCGACGGCTCGACTGCGCTCCGCCTTTGCCGCCTCATCATCGCGAACCCCAACCACACGTGGGGTGTACGAGGCGAGGCGCCCGTCGCGGAGCGCAACTGCGGCGCCGACGAACCCGTCGAAGAGCGGATTCGGTCGCAGCGGGCGGCTGGTGAATTCAGGATGGAACTGGCTGGCGACAAACCACGGGTGGTCGGCGAGTTCGATGATCTCGACCAGTCGGCTATCGGGCGACACGCCGGTAAAGCGCATGCCGGCCGCCTCGAGTTGCGGCTTGAATCGGTTGGCCACTTCAAAGCGGTGACGGTGTCGCTCGTAGACCACCTCTGCGCCATAAACCGTTGCAGCGCGGCTCCCTGGGGTGAGCTTGGCAGGGTAGAGACCGAGGCGCTGCGTGCCCCCCTTCTCTTCCACACCGCGCTGGTCGGGGGTGAAATCGATCACGGGGTTCTTCGTGAACATGTCGAACTCCGTGGAATTCGCATCGCTCGAATCCAACGCCTCTCGTGCAAAATCAATCACGGCGATCTGCAAGCCGAGGCAGAGCCCGAGGTACGGGATGCGCTCCGTGCGTGCCATGTGCGCTG
>CAINNT010000133.1 GCA_903851225.1 uncultured Chloroflexota bacterium | reverse complement strand
GAGCCTACGCCCGAAGAGATCGCGAGCAAGATGGAGTTGCCGATCGAAAAGGTGCGCAAAGTGCTCAAGATCGCCAAGGAACCGATCTCGCTCGAGACCCCCATTGGCGAAGAAGAAGACTCGCATCTTGGCGATTTCATCGAGGACACTTCGGTGGCCTCGCCCATCGATCAGGCGACCGCGGAGTCGCTGCGCGAAACCACGCACGCTGTGCTCGCACAACTGACGCCGCGCGAGGCAAAGGTACTACGCATGCGGTTTGGCATCGATCTGAACACCGACCACACCCTCGAGGAAGTCGGCAAGCAGTTCGACGTCACGCGTGAACGCATCCGCCAGATCGAGGCCAAGGCGCTGCGCAAGTTGCGCCATCCGAGCCGCTCCGAACAGTTGCGTAGCTTCCTCATCGAGGACTGACATGGCACCGCCGATGCGCAGGCACTGGACGACTCTTTTGGCGATGCTCGCCATCGGGGCTCAGACTGGACCTGCGGCATCGGCTGAGGCCGCTCCCGATTTACTCTCCGGCCGCGGCTTCTTCTCCGCCGGCATGTTTTCCAATCACACCGATCTGCAGATCCGCTTCGACCCTTCCTCACTCAAGGCGGGTACCGAAGTCGATTGGGACCAACGTTTTGGCCTCGCGGATACGCATCGTTTCCGCGCCGAGGGCCTGTGGCGGTTCAAGCCGCGTCATCACCTGCGCTTTCTGTACACCGACTACTCGCAGACGGACGGCGCACGGATAGACAAAGAAATCCAGTGGGGCGACGAACTGATCCCGGTGAACAGCGACGTGACCGGTCGACTCGGATTCGAGATCGTTGAACTCGCCTACGAGTACACCGTCTTCAAGCGACCGAACTACGAATTGGCCGCCTCGCTCGGAGTCCATTACACGGCGCTGTCGGCTGAGCTCATCGCCACCCTGAACAGCGCCGGCATCGGCTCGCGTGCAGTAGGTGGAGAAGCGCCTATCGATGCGCCGCTGCCGGTTGTGGGTTTGCGGGGGCTCTGGCACCTCGGCAAGAACGTCTACCTCGACGCTCAGGTGCAGTACTTCTCGCTGACCGTCAACGATATCGCGGGCAGCCTCAGCAATCGGCGCGCAGCGCTCATCTGGCACCCTTCCACGCGCTGGGGTGTGGGTGTCGGCTACGATGCGTTCGAAGTCGATGTGCGTTTGAAAGACGGCGATTTTCGCGGCACGGTCGACTGGGCTTATCGAGGACCTCAGATTTTCTTGAATTACACGTTCTGAGCGGACTCGCGGGCAATGAAACTCGCGCAGCTCCGCTACCTCACGGCCATCGTCGAGTGCGGCTTCAAGATTTCCGCAGCTGCAGAGAAATTGCATCTGTCGCAGCCGGGTGTCAGCCGCCAACTTAAGGTCCTGGAGGACGAACTCGGTTTCGAACTTTTTGTCCGTGACGGGCGCAATCTGCTGAAACTGACCCCGGCTGGACAAAAGGTCTACGAGCGAGCGCAGAAGGTGCTGCGTGAGACGCAAGCCATCCGGGCCATGTCGCAGGATGTTCGAGATCCCTCGCACGGCTCTTTATCGATCGCCACCACCCACACCCAAGCGCGCTACGTACTCCCTGAGGTGATCGGCCGCTTCCGGCAGCGATACCCGCAGGTACGGCTGCACCTGCACCAGGGCACCACTGAGCAGATCTCGCAAATGCTGGTCAATGGCGAGGTCGACATTGCCATCGCCACGGGTGCCAAGGAGCAGATGCCCCACTGCGTGCTCCTGCCCTGTTACGAGTGGTACCGCCGTGTTGTCGTGCCTCGCGATCATCCGCTGGCACGCGCCAAGACTCTCTCGCTGCAGAAACTGGCCAGCTACCCCCTGGTGACGTACGTATTCAACATGACCGGCCCGGCCTCGCTGCCGGACGCTTTCGCCGCCGAAGGGCTTGAGCCCGACATCGCGTTGACCGCCCGTGATGCCGACGTCATCAAAACCTACGTGAAGCTCGGGCTGGGCGTGGGGATCGTTGCCGCCATGGCGCTCGATCCCACCGAGGACGCTGACCTCGTGTCATTCGACGCCACCCATCTCTTCCCGCGCCATCTCACCTGGGTGGGGTTCCGTCGCGGCAGCTTCCTTCGTCGCTACACCCTGGATTTCATGCAGTCGCTGGCGCCGCACCTCGACCGGACACGGATCCATAAGGCCGAGCGCGCCGCTGACCAGGACGAGGTCGACCGCCTTTTCGTCGATATTGCTTTGCCGCTTCGCGCCTGAGGAGCGCTGTGGTTTAGAATTCAACAATTGTCCTACTGATTTCCTGACGAGGTTCCGACATGGCTCTCATTTCGATGCGTCAACTGCTCGACCACGCCGCCGAACACGGATACGGCGTGCCCGCCTTCAACGTCAACAACCTCGAGCAGGTGCAGGCCGTG
>CAINNT010000132.1 GCA_903851225.1 uncultured Chloroflexota bacterium | reverse complement strand
GTCAAAGACGGCTGATCTACAGTCAGCGGAGCTCACCACCTGCTCAACCTACCCTTGTGACCCAGTGCTGGAGCCGACAACGGGACTCGAACCCGGAACCTACGGTTTACAAAACCGTTGCTCTACCAATTGAGCTATGTCGGCGCCCACGTCGGGATACCTTGCGGTCCGTCGGTGAGGCGTGATCATAGCCCCCTTCAGGCGTGGGGGTCAACCGCCTACGTGCGGGAGATCGTCGCTTTCTCGGGCGACTGGCGCTTCGACGTCACCTGAGGCTGGCGCGACCGAGTCGCTGGGCGCCGCGAGTGGGGCCTCGGGGGCTGGCACAGAGTGTGCCGTGAACGGCCGCTGGCCGAGCGCTTCGAAGAGAAGAATCGATCCCGCCACCGCGGCGTTGAGGCTGGCAACCTTTCCTGCCATAGGGATGCGAACGAAGAGGTCGACCCGCCGACGAACGGCTGGTGAGAGGCCCCGCCCCTCAGCGCCGATCACGAGACACAGCGGTCCGCGGAGGTCGGCCTGGCGATACCCCTGTGCCGCCTCGGCCTCGGCGCCGACCACTCGGATCCCCCGCAGTCGCAAGGCGGTGAGCTCATCGGCGAGATTCTCAACGCGCGCGACCAGCAGGTGCTCCACCGCTCCGGCGCTGGCCTTGATGGCTGCTGGCGAAAGGGGTGCCGCCCCCTTGCTGCCGATCAGGAGTCCGTGCACCCCCACCGCCTCCGCACTGCGGATCAGGCTGCCGAAGTTCTGAGGGTCCTCCACCCCGTCGAGGGCAAGGAGGAAGGGGGCCTCTCCACGTGCTACCGCGCGGGCGAGCAGGTCCTCGGGGGCGGCCTCCGGACGACGCTTCACGACGAGGGCGACCCCCTGGTGCCCGTCGAACCCTGCCAGTTGGCCGATCAACGTGCCTTCGACTTCAACGATCGGGATGCGCAGGGCGGTGGCGTGCAGCACCATCTGCTGCAGGGCGTCGCGTCGCTGCGGCACCACCAGGAGGCGAACCGCCTCCCGTCGGGCAGCGAAGGCCTCCTCGACCGGACGACGCCCAGCGATCACCTCGTGCTCTGGGCCAACCAGGTTCGCGACCTGCAAAGAGATCGCGCGCCGCGAGGCCCACTGCCGTGCGCCGCCCGCGCTGTATGTTGGGCGCGGGGTGCCAGGACGGAAACCGCCGGTACGGGAGCCGCCGGGACGAACGCCAGTTGGACGCGGCGGTCGCGGGCGCTGGTCGTCGCTCATACCTGGGGCCCAGCCAACCGCCAGCGCTGACCGTCGCGTCCGTCTTCGACGAGCACGCCGAGGTTCGCCAGCTCGTCACGCAGGGTGTCGGAGCGCGCCCAATCCTTGGCGGCACGCGCGGCAATGCGCTCCGCGAGGAGCGCCTCCGCACCCGCGGGAAGCGTCCCGCGATCGGGCAGCACCGCAAGCACGCCGTCGATGTTCTCGAGGACGTCGATCAACGACTGGGCGCCCGTGCCGCTGCAGTTCGCATCAAGAAGGCGATTCCCATCGCGCACCAGGTCGAAGAGTGCCGCGAGTGCCTCCGGGACCGCGAGATCGTCATCCATTGCTTTCGTGAACCTGGTCCAACTCTCCGCAGCGAGCGCCGCCGCACGCTGGTCGGCATCGGCGTCACCGGATGTGATTGAGAGGCGCGCGCTCAAGGCGGCGACAAAGGCATCAATCCGTGCGACCGCTGAGGCGGCCGCGGTAAGTGAGCCGTCGTTGTAGTTGAGATTTGTGCGGTAGTGGGCAGAGATGAGCGCGAGACGCAGGGCGCGCGGCTCTGCGCCGCCAGCGAGCAGATCGCTCACACGTGAAATGTTCCCCCGCGACTTCGACATCTTGTCGCCAGACACGTGCAAATGTGCGCAGTGCATCCACGTTCCAACAAACGGCTTCCCTGTTGCCGCCTCGGACTGTGCAATCTCGTCTTCGTGATGTGGGAAGACAAGATCGATGCCGCCAGTGTGCAGATCAAACGACTCTCCCAGGTACCGCATGCTCATGGCCGAGCATTCAAGGTGCCACCCTGGTCGTCCCGGGCCGAGAGGTCCATCCCAAGAGGGTTCACCGGGCTTCGCCGCCTTCCACAAGACAAAGTCGCGCACGTCGTCTTTGCTGTATTCGTCGGCCTCAACGCGTTCGCCGACACGCATCGCTTCAGGATCAAGGCGAGCGAGCTTCCCGTAGGCTGGCCACGACGAAATCTTGAAGAAGATCGACCCGTCGTCCGTGCGATACGCGTGTCCGCGATCAAGTAGCTGTTGTACGAGAGCGATCTGCTCAGCAATGTGTTCTGTTGCTCGCGGCATCTCGTCGGGCGTAGCCATGCGCAGTGCCGCCATGTCGGCACGGAAGACGGCCTCCCAGCGATCGGTAAGTTCGCGAATGGCGACGCCTTCGACCGCGGCGGCACGAATGATCTTATCGTCGATGTCGGTCAAATTCACCACCCAACGCACTGTGTGGCCGCTTGCGCGGAGCCAACGCACCAACGTGTCTGCAAAGAGGAAGCTACGGAAATTGCCGATATGCGCGGGGCCGTAGATCGTCGGTCCACACGAATAGACGCCGACCTGCGCTGAGTTGAGGGGTGTGAAAGGTCGCGTCTCCCCGCTCAACGTGTCGCGGAATTGCAGGCTCACTCCGAAGTTCCCCTTCGCTGCGCCACGAGGATAGCGGCACAGCGAATTGCCTTGCCTGCTCCCTCATCGCCCACCAGATTACCCGTCGAAGCCTTCGCGCTGACCCGATCGGCAGGGATTCCGAGAAGGCGCGCCACATTTGCACCGATCTCGTCGAGATGCGGGGCGAGCTTTGGGGCGCTCGCAGTGATGAGCAGATCGACCCAGAGTGGCTGCACTCCGACGGCAGCGGCACGCTCAACACTCTCCGCGAGAAGGGCGCTGCTCGCGATCCCCCTCGGGGTTGCATCGGTTGCGGGGAAGAGACGCCCAAGATCACCAAGGCCCGCGGCGCCAATCAGGGCATCTGCCACAGCGTGGAGCACCACGTCGCCATCGGAGTGCCCAACAAGCGCCGGGCTTTCGGGGAATGGGCGGCCCCCAAGGTGCAAGGTTCCGCTCGTGCCGACTGGGTGCGCGTCGTCCCCCCAACCAACACGGATTCGGCTTCCAGGGAGTGAGGCAAGGATTTCGCTGAAGGAGACGGTCGGATCAGATGGTCGTAGCATTGCCCCGACTGAAAGGATGTCATCGGGTTCGGTGAGCTTGCGAAGACGTGCCGATCCTTGAACTAGCTCGACCGCAACGCCTATCGATTCGAGCACGCTCGTGTCGTCGGTCGCGGCATCGTCTTTGGCGAGTGCGGCGGTGAAGGCGGGCAGATGGTGCGCAGCAATCCCCTGCGGCGTCTGTGCCGAGACTACTCCGGCCCTGTCAACACTCCCGGAGCTGTGCGCGGTTGCAGCACCAGTGACACCCGGCGTAACCCGCTTCAACGTGTCGGCGATCGGCATCACCGGAGCTGCAGCTCCGTGCTGCGCAGCTGCAGCCACGACTCGATGCGTCACATCGGCATCAACGCCAGGACGTGCGGCATCGTGAATCAGTAGCACCGCACCAGCTTCACCGGGTGCGCGCTGAAGCGCATGCAAACCAGCGGCAACCGACGCCGAACGCGTCTCTCCACCCGGAACCACCGCGACGACGGGGGCAGGGATCCACGGGAGTGCAGCGTAGTTGGCGACTCGATCGTGCGCGGTCACGACGACGATGCGGCGAACACCAGCGGTTGTCGCAAAGGACTCGAGCGACCAGCGGAGCGCCGGCTTGCCCGCAATCGGAATGAGGGACTTGTCGACGCCGCCCATGCGCAGACCGGAGCCCGCGGCGACGACGATGACGTCAAACGTTTGGCCGCTACTCACCGAGCGCCTCGGTGATGGCTTCTCGTAGGGTCCGCACTGCGATGACCTTCATCCCCTCGGGCATGGGCTCGCTCGCCGCGCCCCGTCGCGGGGAGGGAACGATCGCCGTTGTAAACCCGTGACGTGCCGCCTCACGCAAGCGTCGAGCGAGGCCCGAAACCGGCCGCAGTTCGCCGAGAAGTCCCACCTCGCCGACAGCGACGAGAGCGCGGCTGATCGGGCGGTCGCTCTGCGACGAGGCGAGCGCGAGTGCGAGTGGTAGGTCGAGAGCGGGTTCATCGAGCACGATGCCACCAACGAGGTTGGCGTAGATGTCGCGGTCGGCTAACGCAATCCCCGCACGACGCGCAAGCACCGCGGATAGGAGCGAGAGTCGCGCGGTGTCGAGCCCGCGACCAGTGCGGCGCGGTGTGCCGTAGGCCGTACCAGCTACCAGTGCCTGCACCTCGACCAACATCGGGCGGCTCCCCTCGAGGAGAGGGGCAACGACTGCTCCGGGCGCGCGCTCATCACGATCATCGATGAACGCGCGGCCTGGATCTTCGATACCGGCAAGGCCCTTCTCGCCCATCTCAAGTAAGCCGAGCTCATCGGTGGATCCGAAGCGATTCTTAGCGGTGCGCAACGTGCGCAGGGTGCCGTGCCGATCGCCATCCAACATGATCACGGCGTCCACAAGATGCTCCAGCGTCTTTGGCCCGGCGATGCTCCCTTCTTTGGTGACGTGGCCGACGAGGATCACTGCGGCACCAGTCGCCCGTGCAACGCTGGCGAGCACCTCTGCGCTGCCGCGGACCTGACCAACGCTCCCTGCGGGACCTTCGAGTTCGGCGAGTGTTGCTGTTTGAATGCTGTCGACGATCAGAAGAGTCGGTCGGCCGCTCTGTGTCGCCTCGGCGATTGCGCCAACTTCGCTCTCAGCAAGTATCTCCACAGCATCGGCTGCGGTGGTTGCCATGAGGCCGAGCCGCTCAGCGCGATCGGCGATCTGCGCCGCCGACTCTTCGCCCGATGCGTACAAGACTCGCCCGCCCGCGTGGGCGATGCCCGCAGCCGCCTGCAAGAGCAGGGTGCTCTTGCCGATCCCCGGTTCACCGCCCAGCAAGATGATGGAGCCAGGTACTGCGCCACCACCGAGAACGCGATCGAGTTCCGGCACGCCGAGCGGGAGGCGCGGCGCTCGATCAGCGCTTGCCAAGCGGAGGGGTTGGGGTTGCTGCGGCGCTGCGAGGGTGCGACCGCCACCAGCACGGGCACGCGCGGTAGGGCGATCTCGAATCGTCTCAACAAGGGAGTTCCATGAGCCACAGCTGCGGCAGGGGTTTTCTAGGGCAGGCGCTTCAAAGGCGCAGGTTTGACAGAGCCAGACGCTTTTACTCTTCGCCATTCGGCGAACGCGCTAGTCGACAGCGCCGACCGGCTCGGCCGGCACAGCGGCGGGCGAAGCTACCCCCTCTTCGCGAATCATCACCGTGATCGCGCCGTCGACAAGGTCCACCACATACGAAGCGCCTATCGGATCGGCACCCTGAAGTAGACGCTCGGCGAGCGGGTCCTCGACAAGTGTCTGAATGGTGCGGCGCAACGGTCGCGCACCATATGACACGTCGTACCCGATTTTGATGAGGTGGTCCTTCGCCGCATCGGTGATCAAGAGGTCATGCCCTTGGGTGCGCAGCTGCGCCACGACGCGCTTCACAAGGAGATCGACGATGCGACGCATCTCCTCCTGGCTGAGGGGTCGGAAGACAATGCGTGAATCGACGCGGTTGAGGAACTCGGGGCGGAACGCCCTCTTCAGCTCCTCGTCGACCTTCTCGCTGATCAGGGTGTACTCGTCTGCAGCGCGCGCCGCCTCACCTTCGGCACGTGCTCGGAAACCGAGGGACGACGGTGTCTGAATCTGTCGTGCGCCGAGGTTGGAGGTCATGATCAAGATGACATTGCGGAAGTCCACACGGCGCCCCTTGGCGTCAGTGAGCTGGCCGTCTTCGAGGATCTGGAGCAGGATGTTGAAGACCTCGCTGTGCGCCTTCTCGATCTCATCCAGCAGCACCACAGAGTACGGGCGCCGACGAATTGCCTCGGTGAGTTGGCCGCCATCATCGAATCCGACATAGCCCGGAGGGGCACCGACGAGACGGCTCGTGTTGTGGCGCTCCATGAATTCGCTCATGTCAATCTTGACGAGCGCATCTTCGGTGCCAAACATGAATTCGGCGAGCGCCTTGGCAAGCTCGGTCTTCCCTACTCCAGTCGGCCCAAGGAAGAGGAAGCTACCAATCGGGCGCTTGGGATCCTTCAGTCCGGCACGTGCGCGTCGCACCGCTCGGCTTAGAGTCGCAATGGCTTGCTCTTGTCCAACGACCCGAGCGCTGAGCGTCTCCTCCATTTTGAGGAGGCGTGCCGTTTCAGCTTCAGCAAGGCGCATCACTGGGATGCCCGTCCACATCGAGACTACAGCCGCAATTTCCTCTTCGGTGACTACGGGACGCGAATCCTCGCGTGGCTCAGGTGAAGTCGGGGCAGGGAGCGCAATCGGCTCGCCATCTGCCGCCGTGTTTGCAGAAACCGGCGCAGATGAACGAGGGGCGGGTGCAAGATTCAAACTTAGGCGCCAGGCGCGATCAAGCTCTTCGATTCGGCTCTTCAACCCTTCACCCTGATTGCGCAACGAGAGTGCGCGATCAAACGCGCCAGCTGCCTCCGCATCACGCTGGTCGCGCTCGACGGCATCCGCCTCTCGGCGGGCTGAGCGCAGTTCAGCCGGCGGTGACGCATGACGCAACATCACGCGGCTTGACGCCTCATCAATCACATCAATCGCCTTATCTGGAAGCTGTCGATCGCTGATGTAGCGAACGGAAAGCTCGACCGCCGAGGTGAGTGCCTCGTCAGAGATGCG
>CAINNT010000131.1 GCA_903851225.1 uncultured Chloroflexota bacterium | reverse complement strand
TCGCGGGCCTATAAGTACCGCATCAACTGGGTTGAGTCGAACCGCATCATCTCCCCGGGGATCGATGTGACGGGTGACGGGAAGGGTGACTTCACCGCCATCGGTGCCGATGGCTCCATTAAGTTCCTCGCTGCCGACAAGTATGTGGGAACAAACGGTCGCCTTCGAAACCGGGTGCCAGGCACGGTTCCGCTACTGGCGGGTGCAACCCTCGTTGATCGGGAGATTGCGCGAACCGAACGCGATGGGAGCCTCTCAGTGCTCAGCCTCTGGCGTGCCGCCGACGGTGCGACAACGCTGATCAAGACGCCGATCTCGAGCGGCGTTCTGGGCACCTCGGTCACCCTGCTCGACGCCTACTTTGGCTTTGACACGACCGCAAGCTTGGCGCTGGATGTAGCCGACACCTCCGCCGACGTCATTCAAGAGGTCTTCATCACCGAGCGAACACCAGACGCCCTCGATGCAACGGCTGCTCGAGTTCGCCTCTTTGAGGTTGTCGCGGGAGCGACCCCAACGGCACTGGTCGAGACAACTGCTGGACCTGATGCGGTGACCGTCTTGCGTGATATCACCGGCGACGGTGTGCCCGATGCCACGATCTTGTGGCGTGCGACGGACGGTGCACTGATGGCCTCGCAGGCGGCAGGCGCCCTGAGCTTCACTCCGACCACAAGTTGGACCCTGGGTGCGTTGAGCGCACCGGGCGCACTGCTTTGGCCAATTGCCAGCGGCTGGAGCGTGACCGCCGCAGATGCGCTCGGCGACACTGGATCAGAGTTGTATCTCACTTACCGTGACCTCAAGGGAATTGGCCACATCGTGCGCCTCGCCATGAGCGAAGTGCTCGACATCACCACGGCACCAGTTGCAAATCCAGACCTTGTCTTTACGCCAGAGACGGCACCCGCACAGTTCACCACGGTGCGTGCGGGCGAGAACACGCTGGCCAAGGTAGCGGCACGCCTCGGGTACAAGAGTGGAACCGCGGCATACACGAAGTTCCTCGCCTTGAACGCCGGTCCAGTTCGCCTTGAGACGATTCGGCGCGGTGACACCTACGCCAAGATTGCGACCCGTGTGGGTCGCACCGAAGGTTGTTTGCGTTCCATGAATCCGAAGAGTTCGACGATCGCCTATCCGGCGAAGGTGCTCGTGGTCGGGCAGAGCGTGCGAGTTCCCGTGGATGCTGGGTGCGTCTACACCACGAAGAGCGTGATGTATCGCTACTCCCCGGTACGGATTCTTGCGGGCGAGAGCGACTGGCTCCGTGCGGGTGATACCTGGGAGACCGTGGCGACCCGAGCCGCCGCCATCGGCGTGACCGTTGATGCCGCGGGCCTTGCAGCGCTGAACCCAACCGTTGACCTCGCAACTGCAGCCGCCGGTACCGAGGTGCGGATCCGTGCCCCGTGGGCCGCAGTCGTACGCAGCAGCGTGCCGGCCACCACCTTCGCGGTGGGGACTCGCACCTACGCATGGGGGAGCCCGCTCGAGGTCTGGAAGGCGACCGCATCGGGGAGCGTGCCGAAGCTGATGGCCCGCGACTGGACCGGCGACGGGATCCTCGACCTCTTCTTCACCAGTGTCTCCTCCACGGGGAGCGTGACCCTGCAGCGCCTCGGCTATACGAGCGGGCGGCTGGTCCAGAAAGAGAAGATCGTGCGAAGTTCGGTGGGTAAAGGGTGGGTTCTTCAGTAGGACTACGTCCATTTCTTGTGCAAGATCACAAACTAGTCGCCCGTTAAGCCGCCTCCCGACGTAGTCCAAACGCCGTATTCTCTTCCCGACGGCTTCTCCCCTGGCTTGCAGGGGCTGAAATCTGTGCCGTACGCACAAGATTCGGGCACTGCCCGGCGGAGGGGGATCATGTCGAAGGGGTATGGAGCACGCACCGAGGCCGAAACGAAGGCCGCACTCGCCACGGTGGCCAAGGCCGAGAAGGCCGGCATCCGCACCGTGCAACTGCAGTTCGTGGACTTGCACGGCATCACCAAGAGCGTGCAGATTCCAATCCATCAGATGCCAGCCTCAATCAAGCACGGCACGTGGTTCGACGGTTCTTCGGTAGAAGGTTTCACGCGTATCGCCGAGAGCGATCAGATGCTCCGTCCCGACATGAGCACGTGGCGAATCCTGCCGTGGGCGCCCGCCGAGAGCGGCGCGGGCACGGCGCGCGTCATCTGCGATGTACTCCTCCCTGACGGCTCGCCATTCGCCGGTGACCCACGTGGCGCACTTCGCCGCCAGGTCGAGCGCGCCGCGAAGCTCGGCTACAAGGTCAACATGGGGCCTGAACTCGAGTTCTTCCTCTTTGAGTACGGCGCCGACGGTCACCCAGTGACGAAGCCGCACGACAAGGCGGGCTACTTCGATTTCACCGGCGATCAGGGCATTGACATCCGCCAGGACATGGTCGATGCGCTCGAGGCGCTCGGAATCAAGATCGAGACGGCGCACCATGAGGTGGCCCCAGGTCAGCACGAGATCGACTTCGAGTATTCAGATTCGCTCGCCACTGCCGACAATGCCACCACGTTCAAGTACGCACTGAAGGAGATTGCGAAACAGCACGGCCTCTACGCAAGTTTCATGCCGAAGCCGATCTTCGGCATCAACGGTTCGGGAATGCACACACACCAGAGCCTTGCAAGTCTGAAGACCGGCAAGAACGTCTTCTACGATGCGAAGGACAAGTATGGTCTCTCGCCGATTGCCAAGTCGTATATGGCTGGCGTCCTGAAGCACGCGCGCTCGATGATCGCCGTGTTGGCGCCAACGGTGAACTCGTACAAGCGACTCGTTCCCGGGTACGAAGCACCAACGTATTTGGTGTGGGGGCGACGCAACCGCTCGGCACTCATTCGCGTGCCGATGATTTCAGCGGGCCGTTCGGTTGAGGCAACGCGCATGGAGCTGCGCTGCCCAGACCCATCGGCGAACCCGTACCTCGCCTTTGCGGTGATGATCGCTGCGGGTCTCGACGGCATCGAGAAGAAGATGGTGCTGCCAGACCCCGTTGAGGAGTCGCTCTACGAGATGGACTCCGTGCGTGTTGCGCAGAAGGGGATCCAGGAGCTGCCAGGGAGCCTGATCGAGGCGATCGACGAGCTCAAGGCGAACCCGGTCATTTGTGGGGCACTCGGCGACCATATCCTCTCGCACTTCTTGGACGCCAAGCAGGCCGAGTGGGACGAGTACCGCACCCACGTCTCGAACTGGGAGGTCGACCGCTACCTCGAGCTCTACTAAAAGGAAACGGGGTAGGGCCCCGCACGAAAAGTCATCCGAACGGGAGTCGCAGGGTGCGGCTCCCGTTCCGCTATCCTTCCCCTCCCGCGGTGCGGGATCGGTCGGGGCGTAGCGCAGCTTGGTAGCGCGCGTCGTTCGGGACGACGAGGTCGGAGGTTCAAATCCTCTCGCCCCGACCAGCTTTCTCGCGGTGGTGCGGTGTACCCAGAGATGCCTCATCGAACCCTCTCTTCACCTACACTTTTTGCATGGCACCGTCGAGACGAACTTCAAAGAGGGGAACGTCGCTTGCAGGTCGAGCGACTACGCTGCTGTCACCGTACGCCTCGGTCGCGGTCGCAGCAGTGGTACTCCGTCTCTTCCTCGGCGGCACCATGCTGTACGCAGGCATCGACAAGATCCTGCTTGACCCACGCTTTCTGCAAGCCGACGGGGCTGGCTCCATTGGCCAAACGCTGCGCTATTTCGTGACTTCAGGTGGACCGCTCGCGGCGCTCGTTGAGGCGGTTGCGCTGCCACAACCGGTGCTGATCGGCGCGACAATGGCAGGGGCCCAGTTGCTCGTGGGCGTATCACTGCTGACCGGCTCGTGGGTGCGATACGGCGCACTCCTTGGGGCGTGCATCTCGCTCACCCTTGCTCTTACTTCAACCTGGGGTGTGAGCCCGTACTACTACGGGAATGATCTGCCGTACTTTGTTGGGTTCCTGGCACTCGCAGCGCTCGGTGACGGTGGAGTGCTGCGCCTCGGTGCACCGGCACGGGGCGTGCATGACCCAGATCGGCGAGCAGCACTCGTGAGCGGCACAGGTATCGTCGCCGGCATCGCGGCCCTTCTGGTGCTTGATCGCACGCGCGCCATCTCCGCGATCGCGGGGGGCGAAACTCCTTCGCCAACCCCGACGCCTGCGGCGAGCGCGACGGCTAGCCCGTCGCCAACACCCTCAGTGCCAGCAGGCGACACCGCGATCAGCGGTGCATCAGGGCTCACCGCCGGCCAAGCGCTGAATTTTTCCGCGGGAGGCACCGCCGCCGTGCTGATCAAGGATGGGAGCACCTATCGTGCTTTCGAGCGCGCTTGCACCCATCAAGGAACGAGCGTTGATTGGCAGGCTGGGAGCGGAGACTTCCTGTGTCCCAGCCACGGCGCGCGTTTTTCAGCCACTGGACAGGTAACCATGGGGCCAGCCAATACGCCGCTCCGCCCGATTGAAGTCAGCGTTGCGGCCGATGGAACCGTCACATATCGACGCTAGTTTTCACTCCGTACCGATCTAGGCGAAGATAGGCACAGGCGCCCTTAGCTCAGCGGATAGAGCATCTGGCTTCGGACCAGAGGGTCGGGGGTTCGAGTCCCTCAGGGCGCGCCATCTCTTCTCTTCTGCACACCGCTCCGCACGCAGATGTGAATTCTCAAAGATGCGAGCCATTTCGCTTGACCGAATTCCAGGCGCACGCCACGATCGGTGCATGAAGATCTTGCTCATCGAAGACGACGCGCGACTCGGTCCGCTGATTGCACGACTCCTCACCGCCGAGCGCCACACGGTGCAACTCTCCGCGACCGGCGCCGATGGCATCACCTTCTGGGAATCGGCAACATGGGACCTCGTCATTCTCGATCGCATGCTCCCGGACCTTGAAGGCTCGTCGATCCTTCGCGACCGTCGCCGCGCCGGTGACACCACACCAGTGCTGATGCTCACGGCCCTCGGCACCGTCGACGATCGCGTTGAAGGGCTCGATGCCGGGGCCGACGATTACCTGACGAAACCATTTGCAGCCACCGAGCTACTGGCGCGCGTGCGCGCTCTTGGTCGCCGCGGCGAGATGTCGGCGAGCGGCGAGGCCGAACGTGAGGTGGTGCCGGGCCTCATGCTCGATGAGGGTCGGCATGCGCTCACTGCGGGCGAGAAGGTCATAGACCTGTCGGCGCGCGAATACGCGCTGATCGCCTACCTGATTCGCAATCGCGGCATCGCGCTGACGCGACAGCAGCTGCTCGACGAGGTCTGGGGGGCCGAGCCCGATGTGTACTCCAACGTGGTTGACCTGTATGTGCACTACCTGCGCAAGAAGTTCGAAGAGGCGGGCTTCGACAATCTGCTGAAGACCGTGCGCGGGGTTGGCTATCGCTTGGCCGACGCACCGAAGGCGAAGTAGCAGTGCCGCTCCGCGACGAGTTCAAGGGAGAAGGGATCGAGGCGCTCCTCGCACGCACCCGACGTCAGATGTCGATCTTCATCCTTGGCGCAGCGGCGCTGATCGTCGCGCTCGTTGGCGTTGGTGGAGCGGTGGCGGGCACCAGTGCCTTGGATGCGGGACTCGACAACGCCCTCGTGGCGCGAGCCGAGCGCATCGTTGCCGAGATCCAAGAGGAGCTGCCGCCACTGCCCGAGGCTTCACCAGACGCCAGTGGATCGCCGCGACCGAGCTCGAGCCCCGAAGAGACAGAAGAGCCGGAAGAGACTGAGCAGCCTGAGGATGAGCGGTCGCCACAGCCAAGCGGTGGCGTCCCCCTGCCAAGTCGGGAACCTGAGGACGAGGGCGACGACGACGATGATGACGGCGACGGTGACGAGAGTGGGCGAGCGCCGTCGGCAACCACGGTGTTGTTCATCGTTCCGTCCGGTGCGCATCGTGATGACGCTCCACCATCGATCCCGCCCGGGATCACCGACGAGGAGTTTGGCGCAGGCGGTCCGTGGGCTGTGCTGGACGCAACCGGCGCCGTTCTCGCCCGGTCAGAGGGTGGCGGCGCAGAGTTCCCAGTCATCACCCTGATTGATGCCACGGCAACGCGGCCAATCGCCAAAACGGTACTCATCGGCCGTACCGAATTCCGCGTCGTCACCACGCCGATCCGCCACCCGCAAGATCCGAATGGCGAGGTGCTCGGCTACGTACAGGTCGCGGGGCGACTCGACGTGCGCGATGCCCAGCGGCAGAATCTCTTCGGCTCACTCGTGTTCGTTGCGCTGCTCTCCCTTGGCGGGGCGTTGGTCATGGCGTTGCTGATCGCTCGTCGTGCCCTGGCACCGATCGCCGCTGCCGCTGCGCGAGAGCGGGCACTGGTGGCGAGCGCCTCCCACGAGTTGCGCACACCCGCCTCGGTGATCCTCTCCAGCGCCGAAATCTTGGAGCGCGAAGGTCTGGTGAAGCCTGCGGGCCTCGAGCTACTGCACGGCATCGCGGCCGAGTCGGAGCGACTCGGACGCCTGAGCGCCGATCTGCTGACCCTCTCCAGCCGGAAGGCGGGCGCGGAGGGTGGTGAGCGCATGGTGACCGTTGATCTGCAGCGCATCAATCTCGATGATGTTGCACGCGAAGCGGTGGAGCGCGCCGGGCCACTGGTGAAGCGTGTCGGTCTCGGATTGCGGACCAGCATCAGTCGCAAGCGCCTCACCATTGCGGGCGACACCGATCGACTGATTCAACTGGTGTTGGGACTCGTCGAGAACGCAATCCGTCATTCGCCGGCTGGGAGCTCGATCACGATTGGAACGAGCATGACCGAAGGGTTTGCATCGATTTGGGTCGACGATGAGGGACCTGGCGTACCGCTCTCCGAACGAGAACGGATCTTCGAGCCGTTCTATCGCGGAGCAGGTCAGCCACGAAGTGACGGCGGTGCAGGCCTTGGCCTTGCCGTGGCGCGATCCATCGCATCGGCGCACGGCGGCACGATCGCCGCAGAGACTGCCGTTGGTGGCGGCGCGCGCCTGATTGTGCGCATTCCGCTCGCCGCAACGGAGTAAGCCTCGTGGGCGCTGGGACTCCGGCAACAGCGCTACTCACTGAACACAGGGTGCCGTTTACGCTGCACGAATATGAACTCGAGCCACTCAGCGGAGTGGAACAGCATCGCGGCGAGCGCATCGCCTACGGCGACGCCGCAGCTGCCGCACTCGGAATATCGCCCGACCGTCTCTACAAGACGCTCCTACTCGCGATCGAAGGGGCGAAGGAGCCACGCACGCTCTTCGCCCTCGCAGTGGTGCCGAGCAGCGGCGAGCTCTCTGAAAAGGGAGTTGCGACGGCACTCGGTGCAAAACGTGCGGCACTCGCCGATGCCGAGAGCGTGCGCCGCGTGACGGGGTATGTGCCCGGCGGCGTGAGCCCTCTCGGATCCAAGCGGCCACTGCCGCTCCTTCTCGATGCAGGCGCCAGTGCCCACGCGACGATCGTCGTCTCTGCGGGGCAGCGCGGTCGCTCGATAGAACTCTCTCCCGCCGATCTCTTGCGAGTCGGTGGGGGCGTGATGGCAGCGATCGGCGTCCCCCGATGATTCGCAGCGCACGGCACCCGCACCTTGCACCATCGTCGACGCCCGAGACCTATCCGCAGGTTCCCGAACACCTGCAGGCAACCGCAATCACCCTCGGCGCTGATGGCGTGTCGGTCACGCTGCTGCCCGATGCGGGACTTCGTGTTGGCAGCATGGTGATTGGCGGACGCGAGCTGCTTGTTCGGGAGAACGGACACCCCGCAACGTGGGGGATCTTCCCGATGGCGCCGTGGGCCGGACGCATGGCGAGCGCCTCGTTCACCGACCTTGCCGGCGCCACGCACCGGTTCCCGCCGACCTGGGGCGATCACGCCTTCCATGGGCGGCTCTATCAGAGCAGCGCGAACGAGCAGAGTGTGTCGGGCGACGGTCGATCGGCGGCGATGTACGCGCCGCTTGATCATGCGGCGGGTTGGCCACTCAGCGCGCGTGCCGAGGTGGCCGCCGAACTGAGCGGCAACGCGACTGCGGGTGCGCTCACGATCACGCTGACCATGACGGCAGACGTGACGCAACTCGTCACCGCTGGGTGGCACCCCTGCTTCCGCCGATTCCTGCTCGATGCCGCTTCACGGCGCGAGGTCGGTGCCGAGGGAGTCCTCTCGTTCGCACCAACAGGAGTGCTGGTGCGCGATACCGACATGCCCGGATTGCACCGAGTTGATGCGGTGCAGCCTGCTGTTGATGGCGGCGTCGCAACACCAGGGTCCGGGGCTACGTGGGATGACCCGTTCGTAGGGGTATCGTCCCCTCCGCAGATCACGTGGGGCGACGACCTCACCCTTACCCTGCAGGCGGGGCCGGCCGTGACCCACTGGATGGTCTACGACCCCGATGACGCCCTCTGCGTTGAGCCCCAAGCTGGCCCGCCCGATGCGTTTCACCGTGGTGGGGCGATCGAACTGCGATCGGGGGAGAGGCTTGTGGTGCCGCTTACGCTCGCGTGGACCACGAAGATTTGAACCTTCTCACACAGCACGGCGCACTTTTTGAACGAGTACAGGACGTCCAACCCCTCGTGCCACGACGATGAGCCGTATGACGACCGCCAGTCGAGCCAGTGCCACGCGCCAGTTTGCGCCGACCAGTCCGCCGTTGCCGCGGCGCTGGTCGTTTACCCCGAGCGACCTCAATTGGGGAGTGCTCGGCATCGGACTGATCATCGCCGCAATGTGGGTGCGGCACGGTGGGCTCGACCTCTTCGACAGTCCACTGAACGCACTCGTTGCCATCGGGCAGCTCACCGCACTCTTCGGAACGTATTTGGCGCTGGTCGGAATCCTCCTCATGTCACGGGCCCCATTCATCGACCAGGTCCTGGGAAGCGATGAGGCATCGCGACTTCATCGACTCGCCGGCTTCACCAGCGTCTGGTTTATCGGCGCTCATGCGCTGGCCTCGACGATTGGGTTCTCTGGAGTCACGACGGTTCCAACCCTCGGAGAAATCTGGGAGCAGATCTACACCTTCACCATCCTTGAGGAGGGTGGCCTTGGTGCAACGGTCGCCCTCGCTCTCCTGATCCTCGTCGCCCTTGTCTCGATTCGAGCTGCGCGGGCGCGACTGGCCTATGAGACCTGGTACGGCATCCACCTGTACGTGTATATCGCCATGGCGCTCGGCTTCTTGCACCAGCTTGCGATCGGCACCGACTTCGTTGGTGACGAACTTGCGCGGAACTCCTGGATCGCCCTCTACGCCGTAGCGTTTGTGCCACTGATCATCTTTAGATTCCTCGAACCACTCTTCCGCAATCTCCGCCATCGCTTCTACATCGACAAGGTGGTGATTGAGCGCGACGGTGTCGCCTCAATTTGGATCGCTGGAAACGCGATGGACAAGTTGCCCGTTCGGGCGGGGCAGTGGTTCGGCATCCGGGTGCTCAATGCGCGGGGATGGTGGAAATCCAACCCCTTTTCGCTCTCCAGCGGACCGAACGGGATCCACCTGCGATTCACGGTCGAGGCTCTTGGCGATCGTTCGCGCGAG
The DNA here is from genome assembly GCA_903851225.1 of uncultured Chloroflexota bacterium. Lineage (GTDB taxonomy): Bacteria > Chloroflexota > Limnocylindria > Limnocylindrales > Limnocylindraceae > Limnocylindrus. The sequence continues at coordinate 3,146 of CAINNT010000131.1, read as the reverse complement.
TTCCAGAACCTCGAACCTGGGACCCGTGTCTTTCTCGAGGGGCCGTACGGCATACTCACCGGCGCCGTTCGCACACGAGAGAAGGTGCTCCTCATCGCGGGAGGCATTGGCATCACGCCGCTGCGAGCCCTCTTCGAGGTGCTCCCCGTTCGTCGTGGTGACATGGCGCTCCTCTATCGCGCGCCCTCCAACGCCTCGGTCGTGCTGAAGCGGGAGCTCAGACGGATCGCTGAGGCGCGCGGCGCAAGGCTTGACATCGTCACGGGGAGCCGCGACCAGTTCACCTTCAACGACGACCCGCTTTCACCGGGTGGGCTCTGGGCGGCGTATCCCGATATCCGGGAGCGCGACATCTACCTCTGTGGCTCGCCGCGCATGATGGCCACCGTCGAGAAGAGCCTGCGTGACATCGGCGTTTCGAAGGGTCAAATCCACCTTGAGCGATTCAGTTGGTAGCCCAGTAGGGCAGAGAGGAGCAGGTTGATGCCAAGACGAGGACTGATCTCACTCATCTTCACGATTGCAGGGTTGCGCTTGATCGTTGGCTACGTGCCGCCCGTGCAAGCGGGGATCGGCGGCATCTCACCGGATCCGTCGGTGAACCCCGATCCTTCCGCAAGCGCAAGTGCTGAACCTACGCCGACCTCGACAGCAACTCCAACGCCAACCCCGACGCCAACTCCAGCAGCCTCCGGGGCACCGGGCGCGAGTGCCACCCCGAAGCCAACACCGACGCCAGCTGCTACGCCGAAGCCCACAACTCCGGCCGCCGCCACCGTGCACAACGGCACCTACACCGGGAGCACCTTCAACTACAACTACGGCACGATGCAGGTGACCGTCACTGTAAGTGGGGGCACGGTAACGGGCGCGTCGGTCTCCCAGAGTGGGCGATGGGCAATCGGGTATCGCAAGGCGGCGTGCACAGAGGCTGTGTTCAACAGTGCAGCGATTGATCTGAGCGCGGGTGCAGCTTCGGGGAGCGACTTCATGGCGAAGATTCCGAGCGCCTGCTCTGGGGCGACCTACTCGTGGTGGGGATACGCCAACTCGCTCCAGGCGGCCATCGATAAGGCAATCTATTGAGCGGCACTCTCGACGAGCCAATCACACGGGTCGTTCGCAAGGTCTTTGGCACCGCCGCATCACTGGCGGTTGTCGGGCCGCTGCCATCCGCCGCGGTCGAGGCAACCTTTGCGCGGCTGAACGAGATCGAGGATCGCTTCTCCACCTATCGCCCAAACTCCGAGATCTGCCGGATTCGTGACGGCGCACTGACTCGCGCGGCAGCGCACCCAGAGACACAGCAGATCCTTGACGTCTGTGAGGCACTGCACGAGGAGAGCGGCGGCATCTTCGATGCCTGGCACGCCGGGCGCGATGGTGGCCTTGAACCCGCTGGCTACGTGAAAGGGTGGGCGATTGGCGTCGCCGGCGCACTCTTGCGCGAGCACGGTGTCGAGAATTTCTCTTTTGGCATTGGCGGCGACATCACCGCTTCAGGCGGTGGGCCGGCGGGCATCGGTTGGAGTGTTGGCGTTGTGGATCCGCGTCGTGCCACCACACTGGTCGCACGCGTCGTGCTGCGAGACGCCGCCATTGCCACCAGTGGCCAGTCGGAGCGACCTGGCCATCTGCGCGACACCGCGACCGGGGGGAGCACCACGAGCCCCTGGCTCAGCTTCACCGTGGTGGGCCCCGACATCGCCCGGGTCGACGCGCTTGCCACGATCTGTTTCCTCGAAGGGCGAGCGGGCATGCAGCGGGTGGACCAAGAGCCTGGCTACGGCGCCCTCGCCATGGACTCCGAGGGGGTGCTTACCGCCACCGCAGGCTTTCGCGCCCGCACGATCTGAGCGTTTTATTTGTGAGTTCTCATGGGTTCCTGTGCCCCTGCACAGGACGCCCGCACGTTGAGAAGACGATGATGGCGACAGGCGACCGAGGCGATAGCCACGGCGAGTGAAAGGAGCAGCCTCATGGCAAAGAACAGGCACTCATTCGAAAGTCAGGAACTTGCCCCTATGGAGCCATGGCGGCCGGAATACGCGCCGCAGGCAATCTCCAGCAGCCGCCATCCTGCCTCAACGATTGTCGCGTTTGTCTTGGCCGCCGGATTTGGCCTCTCGATCGGCGGAGCGTTCGCTAACCAGGCTGGCATCTTGCCGCCACTCGGCGGTACAGAGTCTGCAGCCGTTGCCGATCAGTCGCCTGAGGCGACCGTGGACCCAGTCGCTGATCCAGCGCCAGCAGCTGACGTCACGCCGGCACCAAGCGACGCACCCGCGATCGACCCGGCCCCGAGCAGTGACCCGATCGTCATCCCCCCACCCGCAGGCGGCGGCGAAGATGACGACGATGATGAGGACGACGATGACGATGACGAGGATGATGAGGACGAGAGCGAGGATGAAGAAGACGACGATGACGGCGACGACGACTAGTCGGTAACAGTTTCAAGACAACGAGTCGCCGCAGCGCACTGGCGGGTTTGCTGCGGCGATTCTGCGTCTGGCGCACCACATCGGGTACCGTGCAGCAATGCCAGCAGCACCGCTCGGATTCGCAACGCGACACCCACGCCTCGGCGCGACCCTTGGCGCAGTGGCAATCTCGCAATCGTCCACGCTGGCAAAACTGTCGGGGGGCACACCCGCCGTGGTCACGCTCTTCCGCGGCGCCGTATCACTGCCGTTCCTTTGGTTTATTGCACGCCGTGAGGGGCACACCGCAGGCCGTCGCGATCGCCTTCTCGCTGTGGTGGCTGGCGCACTCTTCGCCCTCGACCTGCAGTGTTTCCATATCTCGATCCCGCTGCTCGGGGTTGGGTTGGCAACAGTGGTGCCGAACGCGCAGGTCTTCATCGTGGGAATCTATGCCGCCCTCATAGGGGAGCGCACTCCGGGCCGCGCGATTGCTGCCATCCCATTCGCCTTTCTTGGGCTGCTCCTGCTTGCCCAGGTGCTCGATCCGTTCGGGGGAGCGGTCAACGTTTCGGCTGGCAGCGATCCGGCACTCGGCGTGCTGTGGGGCCTTGGCGCCGCAAGCTTCTACGGCCTCTACCTGGTGATCACGCGCCGCATCTCGTCGGGCTCCAGCGCGGTGGGGCCCTTCGGCATGCTGCGCGATGCCGCAATCGGCACGAT
>CAINNT010000130.1 GCA_903851225.1 uncultured Chloroflexota bacterium | reverse complement strand
GTCGCATAGCAGATGCGCACATGTCCAACGCCGCTCGCGCCGAACGAGGAGCCAGGTATCACTGCAACGTGCTCCTCCGTGAGGAGTCGCTCGGCAAACACCTCGTCAGTGAGACCCGTTGAGCGAATGTCGGGGAAGGCGTAGAAGGCGCCTTGGGGTGTTCCGGTCGGCAGGTTGAGGGCGGCGAGACCATCTAGCACGATCCTGCGACGCCGGGCGTACGCAGCACGCATCTGTTCGAGTGCTGGCTCTCCGTTGGTAATCGCCTCGAGGGCAGCATCCTGCGCAATCGTCGGGGCGCTCATGATCGCGTACTGATGGATCTTCACGAGCCCCGCAATGAGTTCCCTCGGCGCACAGAGGAAACCGACGCGCCACCCCGTCATGGCGTATGACTTCGAAAAGCCGCCGATAAGGATGGTGCGCTCCCGCATCCCTGGATAGGCCGACATGGCGCGATGCGCCGGCCCCTCGTACACGAGCCGGTCGTAGATCTCGTCGCTGATCACGACCAGGTCACGTGCTACGGCAATCTGGGCCAGCGCCTCGCGGGTTGGCTCATCGAGTGTCGCCCCTGTCGGATTTGATGGGTAGCCGAGGAAGAGGGCCTTGGCCCCGTTCGCAGCGCTATCCACGGCATCTGGGTGGAGGCGCCAATTGTCGCTCGCACTCGTTGCAACAGGGACGGCGACCCCGCCGGCGAAGACCACTGCGGGGAGGTAGGCGACGTATGACGGCTCGGGAAGCACAATCCGATCACCCGCACCGATGACGCCGCGAACGGCGAGGTCAACCGCCTCGGAGGCGCCGATCGTAACGATGATCTCACTCTCGGGGTCGTAGGTCACCCCTGATCGTTCCTGGATCTTCGCGGCGATGGCGCGACGCAACTCGATGGTGCCGTAGTTCGAGGTGTAGTGGGTACGTCCCGCCCGCAGGCTCGTCACCGCCGCCTCAACGATGTGGGCCGGGGTGTCAAAGTCTGGCTCCCCTACACCCAAGCTGATCACGTCGCTCATGGTCGCGGCTATATCAAAGAAGCGTCGGATACCGGATGGGGGCACCGCATGGACACGATCGGCAAGTGCGCGCTTTGCAAAGTCACTCACGCTGCACCGCCCTTGAGCTTGGTGAGGTCGTGCGGCTCCACAGCACGCCAGGCTGCAGACGCGGTGAGCGCCTCGTATCCAGCCGAGATGCTGAGCAGTTCCGCCTCCGACCACGGCTTGCCGATCAGTTGCAAGCCAACCGGAAGGCCCTCGGAGAGACCGCACGGGATGCTCACCCCGGGGAGGCCAGCCATGTTCACCGGCAAGGTGCACGCATCGGCGAGATACATCGACACCGGATCGCTCATCTTTGCCCCGAACTTCCAGGCAACCTGAGGGCTCGTGGGCGCCACGATGGCGTCAAAGCCTGTCGCCCACACGCGATCGAAGTCTCGTGCAATCAGCGTGCGCACCTTCTGCGCTTTAACGTAATACGCGTCGTAGTAGCCTGCTGAGAGCGCGTAGGTGCCGAGCATGATGCGTCGTCGCACCTCTGGACCGAACCCGCGGCCACGCGTCTCGAGGTACCCGTTCAACAGCTCTCCCCCGCCATGCTTCGAGGCGCCGTACCGAATGCCGTCAAACCGCGCAAGATTTGCGGATGCCTCTGCTGGGGCGACGATGTAATAGGTTGCAAGTGCATGCTCGGTCGAGGGCAGGCTGACCTCTTCCACGATCCCTCCCGCCGATTCAAGTGCTGCGACCGCATCGCGAACGGCGCGCTCCACGCCAGCCTCCATGCCGGCGACGAAGTACTCCTTCGGCAGGGCAAAGCGCTTGCCACGAATGGCCGAAGCCGC
>CAINNT010000129.1 GCA_903851225.1 uncultured Chloroflexota bacterium | reverse complement strand
GTCTACGAGGGTCACTCGCCAGGGCTCGGCGAATCGTTGATGCACTTCCATCGCGTTTCGCTGCACGTCGAATGTAACGTCGGAGTTGTGGAGAAAGTAGTTCGCGAAGTACTCCTTGATCATGTAGCCGCGATAACCGCAGCAGATCACGAAGTCGTTGACGCCGTGGCTCGAGTACATCTTCATGATGTGCCAAAGGATCGGTCGACCTCCGATCTCGATCATGGGCTTTGGGCGAAGATGGCTCTCTTCCGAGATCCGGGTGCCCATGCCTCCAGCAAGAATGACGGCTTTCATCGTGAGGTCCTCGGCGTACCGCGCATGAGATGGGCATCGTAGACGCTGCCGACACGGCTCGCGACGGAGGTCCATGAGCAGAAGTCGGCGTCGAGCGGCGTACCGGCACGCGATACCCGGCGAGCCGTCGCCAACTCCGCCAACACGACCCCCACCTGTGCGTTCTCCTCGAGCGGAAGCACGTGGCCCGCGAGGCCCACCACATCCTTCACCCCCATCCGCTCGCTCACGATCACCGGCAATCCCGCCGCCATCGCCTCCAGCACCACCATGCCGAAAGTCTCGAACTCGCTGAGCAGCGCGAAGGCGTCGGCAGCGCTGTAGTAACGCTCGATGCCCTGAGCCTGGGGCCCGGCGAAGATCACGTCGCCTCCGATGCCGAGGCTCTCTGCGCGGCGCTGGAACGGCCCGATCGGCCCACGACCGACCACCAGAAGCTTCGCGGCTCGAGTTGGCTCGCGACGGCGAAACTCGGCGAATCCCTCCATCAGTGGCGCGAGACCCTTGGGCCCGAAGTTCATGCCGACGAACAGCACCACGAAGTCGTCGGCGCCTATGCCGTGCTTCGCCCGCACCTCGACCCGCGCGGCGGGGTCGTGGGCGAAGTGCTCGGCATCCACGCCTGGATGAACCACCTTCCACTCGCCGGGTAGCGCGCCAAAGACTTCCTCGAATCGTTCCTTCAGGAACGCGCTCACCGGCATGAAGGTGGTGCCCGCACCGCCGCCGATCATGCGGCGGTCGATCATCATCATGGCGCGATCGAAGAGGTTGGGCCGGCGCTTCAGCACATGCCTGACCCAGTAGGCATGCGGCGCGCCGTGCGTGCTGAACACATCCGCCTTGAAGGTCGGCCAGTGCGAGTGCACGAGATCGAATCCGCCGCGCGCGATCATGCGCTGCGCCATCGCGGTGAAGAACCATGGCCGGAGGAACCGCGGAAACTTGATTCGCGGCACCTTGTGGAACGTGATGTCGGGTCGCCCCACCTCCCAGCGATTCGCGAAGACATGAAACTCGTACTTGCCGGTCGCGGCAAGACGCTCGGTCACTTCCTTGACGAATCGCTCCCTGCCGCCGATGCCGCCGTACTTCTCGGCGATGATGGCGATCCGGGGACGCATGGATGCAGCCTAGCCGCGCATCACGCGAAACGCCCCTCCGCACCGCCCGTTCCAACCGACGCTCGCACGCTCACTCCACCG
>CAINNT010000128.1 GCA_903851225.1 uncultured Chloroflexota bacterium | reverse complement strand
GGCTCCGGTACCCTCACGGGCTGGAGCGGCGCCCGCCTCGGTGCCCTTGCGGCACTGGCCGCTGGTGCCGTAGAAGGTCCCATCGGGGCGCTGGCAGCGCGCGAAGTCGTAAGCCTCGGAGAACGATTCCGAGTCCTGTGCCTTTAGTTCGGCGAGGGCACGCGCGTTCCGCAGTGCCTCGTCGGTGAAGCGGTCTTTCCGCATGTCTTTAATAGTGGGCGTCCACCTTCGAGATTTACCCGACACGAAAAAAGCGCCCTCGCGGGCGCCATTTGCTCAGTCGTCGTAACGCCTGAGGATGTGAGCGATCACAGAATTGCGCACGATGTCATCCGCCGTGAATTGCACACGCCCGACTTGATCTAAGCCAGCGAGCCTCTGATATGCGTCAATCAGCCCGCAATTGCTCTGGAACACCTCAAGATCGATCTGCCTCGTATCGCCGGTCAAGATGACCTTCGCATTCTCACCAACCTGGCTCAGGACTGTCTTGCACTGATCGGGCATAGCGTTCTGCGCTTCATCGAAGATGATCAGGCAGTTTGATAGTGAGCGTCCGCGAACATCTTCGAGCAGTATGGGTTCAACAATTTTCTTGTTGACCAGATACTCGGCGGCACCATGCGACCTCATGATGACATTGAGATTGTCAAACACGGGGCCGACCAGCGGAGCCATCTTCTCCTCCATCGTGCCAGGCAGCGCACCACGACCGCGTTGGTGCATCACACCAACATCCGAGCGAAGGTAATAGATCTTGTCGATCTGGTTGACGCGGATCGAGCTCAGGCCCCAGTGCAGGGCCACGAGGGTCTTACCGACGCCGGCCGGGCCGACGGCGATCGTGACGGTATTTTTGTTGAGGCAGGTCCAAAGCTCCTCTTGCCGGTCCGTTCTCGGGATGAACGGCATGAGGTCCATGTTGCGGTGGGTGTCGAGCTCGGCGCGGGCCACGTTAGCCCTGCGTTCCTTGCGACGCTCTTTGCAAGCTGGCATTGTATCGGTGACAAAGGTTTGAGATTCGACCAATGCGAACTCTAGGTGATCATGCGGTTCACCCCCTTTAATTTTTGCCATGGCATATTCTTGCCAAGGTATGCTCCGAGCTTACCCCCGCAGACGCAAGCCCTTATTCCATGGTGTTCTACCTTTATTGGCCTCGCTTATTTTGCGGCGCGTCTCCTCGCTCAGTTTCTTTCCCCTGCTACTTGCCGAAATTTTCCTCCGCGTTTCCTCACTCTTGCTTTTTCCGTAACTCGGGCTCCTTTCACCACGTTGCCACGCGCTCATTTTCTCTCTAGCTTCAGCCGACGGTCTTGATCTGCCTCCCAGTTTACCGCCTTCTGATTGAGCTTTTCTCACCGCTTCTCCCCTCGTGCATTGCGCGGTCAAGCACTGCCACGCTAATCTATCTTGCCAATTGCCTTTACGTTGCCATTCGGCGAAATGCCACATTGCGTGCTGCGTTGGCGTCAGCTCGACTACATTCCCCTCTACGTACTCACCGCCCTCGTAGCCTGGCGTGATTCTGTGCTTGTGTTTCACAATACCTCGACCTCCCACCCATTGGCCGTTTTCCATTTTCCAGCCGCAACCTGGGCGAGTGATTTCGGATGCGTACCATCGCGGAGGATCTCTTCGCAGATCTCTTTCCAACCGACACCGCCCTGCACGGTTATGCGGCGTCCGGTGGCTCGATTAGTGAGCCGCTTGCCGCGATCACGAAGGTAATTACGCGGTGGTTTGGCCTCTACGGGGATGTGCTCCTCTATGAATCGGTCGTCCATTGGCTGAGTCTTCATGAAGGTGCGTTTCTTCTGGAATCTATTATTCGGCACGGGTGTATGACGCGAACGTCATTATATTACCCATGTCTTCTTTTACTTATTGAATAAGACATCCCACTCGTCGGCCAAGCACGTGAAGGGGGATCAGTCCATGCCTATATCGTACGACAGCCCCCTCCGCCCTGACCCCCGCTTGCCGAAGAACAGCTCACTCTCGCCGCGGCTCAGCAGCTCCCGCCTCCGCCCGGCCTTGATCTCGGAGAACTCGCCCGTCAGCTGGCCGCGGCCCGGGGACTTGCCCTTCGCGCCGACGATCGCCTGGAGCGTGTCGCTGT
>CAINNT010000127.1 GCA_903851225.1 uncultured Chloroflexota bacterium | reverse complement strand
GCTTCGCTGGGGCCTTCTTCGCAACGGCCTTCTTCGCCGTCTTGCGCTTGGCCTTTCGCTTGGCAGGAGCCTTCTTGGCTACGGCCTTCTTGGCAGCCTTGCGGCGCTTGCGCTTCGCTGGGGCCTTCTTCGCAACGGCCTTCTTCGCCGTCTTGCGCTTGGCCTTTCGCTTGGCAGGAGCCTTCTTGGCTACGGCCTTCTTGGCGGTGCGCTTCTTGCGCTTCGCTGGGGCCTTCTTAGCGACGGCCTTCTTCGCGACGCGCTTCTTCGCGACCTTCTTAGCAGCAGGCTTGCGCTTCGCAGCGGCCTTTCGCTTCTTTACAGCCATGTGTGTACCTCCACTCTGACGAGCCCGTACTTCGGACCGCCATAACTCCACCCCATAGTTGGGGCTTGTGGAAAACTAAAACACAATGTGGATAACTGCAAGCGTGAAATTTCGATGTTGTGCGAAAAATCTCCATCTGCCCGCACCCCGCTGAGCTGCTGATACCCGGATGCGGGGTGGACCGGCGTCTAGCGAGGGGCAAATCCCCGTTCTGCAGGGGGCATTTCATGCGGAATCCGCGCTCGGGCCCGCTCAGATGCGCGCAGAGGCCCCTCTTGCCGCCGCCGCACGCAAAACTTGTGCGTATGGGGTGAAGTTGTGCGTGTTTTCGCGCTATCTCCCCGCTTCGTGGCGCATTTCCCGCTCTGCGGCGACGCAATAGAGCAGAGTTTTCACGTTGGATTTGCACGTTCTTGACCCGCGGCGCGCGCCGCCGTAGAGTTTGGGCATGGCGAACCGCTTCTTCTTTCGATACCCGGCATGACCAGCCCAGGCGCATAAGCGTCTGACCGGCGGTCCTGCCGGGATGTGAGCAGAGGGAAGACCTCTGCTCTTTTCTTTTCCCCCAGAAGTGGCGCAAGGAAGTCCGCCAAGCGAGTGGAGTGACCAATGTTTGTACGAATCAACCGGTCGGCAACTGCTGAACAGATCGCGGCGGTACGTAGCCGTGCCACCGAGGCCGGCCTCGCCGTCTACGACGAACCCTCCGCACGCGGACTGACCCTCGCCCTCCTCGGCCCGAAGAGTTTCGATGAGAGGTTGGGCAACGAATTTTCGGTGATGCCGGGGGTCGACTCTGTTGCGCGCCCATCCCGCGCCTATCGGCTCAGCTCGCAGGAGTTCCGCGAGGTGCCGACCGTTGTCAAGGTGCGTGATGCAGTGATCGGTGGCGGCACTCTCACGCTCATGGCAGGGCCATGCTCCATTGAATCGCGCGAACAGCTCTTCGAAGTTGCGGCTGGTGTCGCCGCTGCGGGGGCAACGCTGCTGCGCGGCGGCGCCTTCAAACCGCGGACCTCGCCCTATGCCTTCCAGGGGCTCGGCCTAGAAGGTTTGCGACTGCTCGCCGAGGCGCGAGAACGCACCGGGCTTCCGATCATTACCGAGGTGATGGAGCCGGCACAGGTCGACATGGTCGCCGAGTTCGCCGACGTGCTGCAGATCGGCACGCGCAACATGCAGAACTTCTCGCTCCTGAACGCGGTGGGACGCACGCGCATGCCGGTGATGCTGAAGCGCGGCCTATCGGGCACGATCGAAGAGTGGCTCCTCGCCGCGGAGTACATCCTTGCTGCGGGGAATCGCCAAGTGATCCTCTGCGAACGCGGCATTCGAACCTTCGAGACTGCGGCGCGCAACACACTCGACCTCAACGCCGTGCCGATCGTGCGCCGACTCACGCATCTTCCAGTGATCGTCGACCCGAGCCACGCGACCGGGAAGCGTTGGATGGTTGCACCGATGTCGTACGCCGGCGTTGCCGCGGGTGCCGACGGGATCATGGTCGAGGTGCACCCACAGCCTGACGAGGCCTGGTCCGACGGGGAGCAGTCGCTCACCCTGCCGATGTTCTCGCGCCTCGCCGGCGAGCTCCGAACGATTCACTCGGTCGTCTCGCCGATGCACGCGAGTCCAGGCGAGGCTGCTGAGCGATGAGCGATCGTCTGCGTGGCGAGCTGCGCCTTCCCGGCGACAAATCGATGAGCCATCGTGCGCTCCTCTACGCCGCACTCGCTGAAGGCGAAACGCTCGTCGTTGGTGCGGGCGATGGACATGACGTGCGCTCGACGGCGGGCATCGTTGCTGCGCTCGGCGCTGCGGTGTCACGCGAGGCGGCGCAACCTGGCGACGCGCCCGGCACCGCACGGTGGCGTGTGCGATCTGGCGGTCGCCCTTCGTTGCGTGCGGCCGCTGCGCCGCTCGATTGCGGCAACTCGGGAACCTCGATGCGACTCGGCGCGGGCTTGGTGGCTGGCGTGCCCGGCGTGCACACGTTGGCGGGCGACGCATCGCTACAGCGTCGACCGATGGCACGCGTGCTTGAGCCCCTCGCCGCGATGGGCGCGGCTGTGAGTGGCTCGGACGAGGCGGGCACGTGCGCGCCACTCACCATTACGGGTGGTTCTCTGCGTGGTATTGATTGGGCCCCGGCCACACCAAGCGCTCAGGTAAAGGGGTGCGTCTTGCTTGCAGCGCTGGCGGCAAGCGGCGAAAGCACCTATCGCGAGACGGTCGCCACACGCGACCACTCGGAGCGCATGCTCGTAGCGCGCGGCGCTTCGCTGCGAACGACTCGCGATGCGAACGGAACGACTGTCACCATTGCCCCTGGCGAACTCTCCCCCCTCCCGCTGGTCACGATTCCCGGAGATCCCTCGTCGGCCACCTTCTGGCTCGTGGCCGGCAGCCTGCACCCCGACGCTGATCTCCTCATTCGCGGCGTCTCGCTGAACCCCACCCGGCGTCATGCAATTGACCTGCTGCAGCGCATGGGCGCTCGCATTGACGAGTTTCCCGCACCCGATGACGGCGCAGGCGAGCCGGTTGGCGATCTGCGGGTTCGCAGCGCCGCCCTTCACGGCATCGACATGACGCCAACCGACGTGGCCTTGGCCATTGATGAGGTGCCGATCCTCTCGCTCGCGGCGGCCATGGCCACCGGAGCATCAAGCATTCGTGGCGCAGGTGAGCTGCGCGCCAAGGAGAGCGACCGCATTGCTGGTGTCGCCGCCGGCCTTACGGCACTGGGACTGGCCGTCTCTGTCGCTGGCGACGATCTGCACTTTGCTGGTGGAGGCCAAGCGGTTGCGGGGGCCACCGCCGCTCTTGGCGATCACCGCTTGGCCATGACCTTCGCCATCGCGGGCTTGGTGAGCGGCGTCGCAGTTTCGGTGGACGACCCTGCCGCAGCAGCGGTGAGCTATCCCACCTTCTACGACGATCTCGCGCG
>CAINNT010000126.1 GCA_903851225.1 uncultured Chloroflexota bacterium | reverse complement strand
GCGGTTTGGCGGCCTCATGCCACGACTGGTTGAGGTTCCAGGAGGTCTCATGCATGCGGTGAACCGGGAGAACCCCGGCGCAGATGAGGTGATAGATCGACACGGTGCGAGTTGGCGTTCGGCCCCATGCGCGGTTGCCCTTTCCCTCGTCGCATCGTCGGTGAAGGAGCTCGCCCAACTGATCAAACGCGTAGAGCGTCGCGCTGACGAGCTCGGCATTGCGGCGCTGGAGATTGACCTCACCGCGCCGTGCGATGGTCTCGAGGGCGCTCGATGGGAGTCTTCGGCGGAGGAGTCACTGCGCCTGATTGATACCGCGCGCGGTGCAAGCGACCGACCGCTCATTGCGAAGGTTTCGTCGGGAGCACGTGAGATTCGACGCTTAGCAGGCGAATCGATGGACGCGGGAATCGATGTCCTCTCCGTGAGTGGATCACCGCACGGGTTTCTCCCTGATCGTGCGCGACGCGGGCCGGCCGTGGCGGCAGGTATCGGCGAGCTTTCCGGGCCGCTGGTGCGCCCCGCTGCACTTGCAGCGATCGCGGAGGCGGCGAATGGTGCCGGCGCGCCGATCATTGGTGGGGGAGGGATCGGTTCGCCAGCAGACGCCCTCGACGCCTTCGCTGCAGGGGCGAGTGCCGTGAGCCTCGGCACCGCACTCTGGGCCGATCCGCGACTCCCTCGAGCAGTGGGTGATTCGCTGCGACGTGCGGTAGCCGCTCGGGGCGAGACGAGCGCCCTCGCCCTGCGAGGGAGCGCGCTAGGCTCTCGCCATGAGTGAACCACTTCGCCCGCTGCGCGAGGCGCTGACGCCGCCCGCTGGCTACCCCGCCAACTCGGTGGATCCGCACGATCGAGTCGCCACTGCGCAACGAATTGAAGGCCTGTTGCTCGCCACCGGCGCGCTGCAGCGAGGGCACTTCTTGCTCAAGAGTGGACGACACGGCGATCAATACCTTGAGAAGTGGGCTCTCCTTCAGCACCCTTCGGCGGCCGCTGAGATCACTCGCTCCCTCGCGGTCCAAAGCCTAGATCTGGTTCAGGGGTTCGGCAGTGACATTGATCTCGTCGTTGGACCAACGACTGGCGGAGTTCTCTTGGCGTACGAGGTTGGTCGACTTCTCGGCGTCCGCGGCCTCTTCGCTGAAGAGGTGCGTGGCTCTGACGGTTCCACGCGTCGTGAATTCCGTCGAGGCTTTCAGATTCCACCTCGTGCACGCGTGCTCTTGGTCGATGACATCCTGACAACGGGTGGATCGCTTCAGGCGTTGCTTCCGCCGCTCTATGCCGCAGGCGCTCACCCGATCGCGGCCGCAGTGGTGGCGAGCCGCACCCCAGGGCTGAACGCCATTGAGGCAGAGGGACGCGACCCCATTCCACTGATCGCAGGCATAACCTTGGACCTGCCGACGTATGAGCCTGGGGATTGCCCACTCTGTGCTGCAGGGAGCCCGATCGGTGCCCCAGGAAGCAGCGGACGCTAGCTAGTTCGCAGCGAGCTCGGCGAGTGCAGCGTCAAGCTCTTCGGGGCTGACGACTCCCTCGAGTGAGCGCAAGATACGGCCGTCGGAGCCAACCGTGAAGATCCATGGCTCCACTGGCACCTGCCATGCGGTGACGATACTCGTCGCCTGAAGGCCACCACCTGGTGAAAGTGTCGGAATCAGCCGCGTGCCGTTCCAGCTCATCTGATACGGCTCTACATGCACGATCGCCACTCCAGGATTGCGATCCGCAGCGCTCTTCAGCAGTGTGAGTGTTGGACCGCACGCCTGTGAAACACAGAAGGCGGGCGAGGCGAAGGCGATGAGGAATGGTGTCCCCGCCGCAAGAAGCTCTGATGCCGAGTGCGTGTAAAAGTCGGCGCGCGGCTCTGGATCCGTCGAGACTCCTGCAGCGCCTTGCGGGTTTGTTGCCGCTATTGGCGTCGCCACGATTGGCGCGGCATCCCCAGGGCGTGGCGCTGTGCCACTTGTCTGCACAAAGGAGGTGAAGCGGACCAGCACCGTTGCACCAGTGGCATCGGTACCGCTGATCACGAGACCAATCTCACGCGCGCCAACCGGGATTTCAGTGGCGCCGATAAAGAAACCGCGGACGTCCGTGATTGCCCACGTGAAGGGGAGTGGCGTTGCCGGGGCAAGCGGGGTGCAGCCGTCGGTGGTGATGTCAAAGATTTCACCCTTCAGCGTCCAAGTAGGGGACCCGAGCGGGAATCCGTCGCCGTCAATGAGTCCGAGAATGAGGCGATTCACACCTGGGGCAAGGTCGCTGTTCGCAAGGAGCGGGAGTGGCCCAGTGGAACTCGCCTGGCCAGCCGCAGGCCATGCTTCGACGCAGCCACTGCG
>CAINNT010000125.1 GCA_903851225.1 uncultured Chloroflexota bacterium | reverse complement strand
ACCGCGCGCGTGCGCCGGATCATGAACCTGGTTGCTGGCGGCGACTTCTCTGGCTATGGGCTACTGACGGTTCGTGAGCAGCTCGCAATGTTCGCCCAGTTCTACGGACTGCCGTACCGCGAGGGGATGGCACGGGTTGATGGACAACTGGCCTCTTTTGGCATCGAAGAGATTCGCGATCGCAAGATCAGCGCCCTCTCAACCGGCCAGCGGCAGAAGTTGAACTTTGCGCGAGCGTTCTTGAATGATCCATGGATCCTCTTCCTCGATGAACCGACGATCGGCCTTGATGTTTCTGCCGCACGCGACGTCCGAGATCGTGTGCGCGCCTATCAAGCTGAGCAGCCGGGCCGTACCGTTCTACTGACCACGCACTACATGGCAGAGGCGGACGAGATGTGCGATCGCATCGCGATTGTCGACCACGGACGAATCCTGGCGCAAGGGACCCCAACCGAGTTGAAGCGCATGGTCCAGAAAGATGCCCTCTTCATCGTTGGAATTGATGCGCTGCCGGCCACCATGACAGTTGACACACTGCGATCGCTCCCCGGCGTTGTCTCGGTCGCCGCTCGGGATGCTGATAGCAGCGACACCTCTGGTGTCGGCTCGCCCATGCTGCGACTCGCCATCGGCCTTGCGGAGGACGCTGCGCTCGGTGGCGTGATTAGTGCGCTCGCCGCAGGCGGCGCGCACCTGCGCGAGATTTCAAAGAGCGAACCAACGCTTGAAGAGGTGTTTGTGCAACTCGTTGGCCGAGGCATCAGCGAATCAGATGAGTCACGCAATGGGTAACGGCGTCGTCGGTACCGAGGCCTCCGCCCTCATCTCACGCATACATGAAGAGACCTCTTGGAGTCTGAGGCGTCGGCTACGCCACGCACTTGCATCTGTTGTAGCCCGAGCCTATCCGCGCGTGATCGGGGCAACACGCGAACCATCATGGCTCTTCTTTGATCTTGTCTTCCCGATTCTTGGCATGTGCTCGATCGTCTTCTTGCTCCGCTCACGCGGCGTAGATGAGGCGTGGATCGCCTCCACGATCTTGGCGACCGCACTCCTCTCTTTCTGGATCTCGGTGGTGTGGATGATGGGGGCACAGTTTCACTGGGAGCGCGACTCTGGGAACCTTCTCCTCTACATCACCGCCCCCGTCGGCCTCGGCGCGATTGCCCTCGGTATGGCGATCGGCGGGGCGCTGGGCGTAGTCATTCGAGCGGTGATCATTACCGTCGCAGGGGTGCTCCTCTTTGGCGCGAAGTACCAGGTGGCCGACCCGTTCCTCCTTGCGGTGGTCATCTTTGCAGGGGTGGCGGCAATGTATTCCCTCGGCGTCTGCCTCTCATCGGTCTTCCTCATCTCAGGTCGCGAAGCGGACCATCTCGGCAGCCTCTTGAACGAGCCGATGCAACTCCTCGGCGGCGTCTACGCCCCCGTGCGCACCATGGGAACGGTTGGCGTGGTTGCGCTTGGCATCTTGCCACTCGCCCCTGCAATCGATGCGCTGCGCCAGGTTGCCGTGCCACAGCTTGCTGCTACGGGCATTCTCCCCGTAAGCGTCGAGCTGCTGATCCTGCTGGT
>CAINNT010000124.1 GCA_903851225.1 uncultured Chloroflexota bacterium | reverse complement strand
GCCGCCGACGGCAACGGCCCAGTCAACGCTCTTGACCGCGCGCTGCGCAAGGCACTCGGTGCCTTCTATCCACAGCTTGATGCCGTGCACCTCGTCGACTACAAGGTGCGTATCCTTGACGGCGCTTCGGCCACTGGAGCGAAGACTCGGGTGGTCATTGACTCTGTTGCCGATGGTGAGACGTGGTCGACGATGGGCGTTGGTGAGAACATCATCTCCGCATCCGCAGCAGCACTCGCCGACTCACTGGAGTACGCGCTCCGCCTGCAGGGTGGTGAGATTACCCGTCGCTCGGAGCGCGACACATCAGGCGGACGATGAGCATGAGTGACGTCATCGCCTACGCTGGCGAACCAGGTGCGTTCGCCGAGGATGCCCTCCTCTCCTACTTTGGCGCGGCGGCACCCTCACTGAGCGTCACCTCATTTGGCGACGTTCGTTCTGCCGTTCTTGACGGGCGCGCGAGCTACGGAGTACTGCCGATCGAGAATCTGATCAATGGCACGGTGCGAGAGACACTTGACCTACTTCGTGATGGTGCACTTGAGATCGTTGGCGAGGTGGTGGTACCTGTCTCCCTCGTACTGGCCGCACTCCCTGGTGTGACGCTCGAGCGGGTGGAGC
Organism: uncultured Chloroflexota bacterium; assembly: GCA_903851225.1. GTDB lineage: Bacteria > Chloroflexota > Limnocylindria > Limnocylindrales > Limnocylindraceae > Limnocylindrus. The sequence continues at coordinate 2,746 of CAINNT010000124.1, read as the reverse complement.
GCGTCTACAGTCACGCGCAGGCACTCGCGCAGGCCGAGGCGTATCTGCGCAGTCGACCCTGGGCACTGCTCACCACATACAACACGGCGGGCGCTGGAGCCATGATTCGCGAACGCGGCGAGCGCGATGCTGCTGCCGTGCTTTCGCCACGCGCCGCCGCGATTCACGGACTCACCCCGCTCGCCGGCCCAATCGAAGGGGTGCAGGGGAACCGCACGCGCTTCTGGATCCTGCAGCGCTCAGGTGGCACCGCGCCTCATGCCACCGCTGAGCCAGCGTGCACCACACTACTCATCGGCTTGCGCAACGAACCGGGCACCCTCCTTGCTGCACTTTCGGTCATTGCGAAGGAGGGCGTGAATCTCAGCAAGTTGGAGTCACGGCCGAATCGGGTCGGAGAGTGGGAGTACATCTTCTGGCTCGACCTAGAATGCGCGGCCGACTCCCCCGAGCTTCGTGCCGTGATGCAGGGGCTCGCTGATGTGACGCTCGAGCGGCGCATCCTCGGCAGCTACCCACGAGGCGAGGCGCTCTGATCACGCCGCGGCGTGCGCCGCTAGACTCGCCCCATATGGAGCCGCAGAAGATCCTCGTCGCAGGCGCATGGGAGAGCTCGCCCAACCGTGTCGAGATTCGGTCGCCGTTTGACGGTCATCTGGTCGGCACGACCTATCTCGCTACACCAGACCAGGTCGAGCGTGCCGCCGCCGGGAGCGTTGCCGGTTTCGAGGCGATGCGTAGACTTGGCGCATGGGAGCGGGGAGCGATCTTGCGCACCGCCGCAGCGAAGATCACCGAGCGCCGCGAAGAGTTTGCTGTACTCCTCTCCGCCGAGGCGGGGAAGCCGATCCGCGATGCGCGCGCCGAGATCGATCGCGGTGCACTGACCTTCAGGCTAGCCGCCGAAGAGGCGGAACGAATGATCGGCGAGACGATTCCGCTTGACCTTGCAGCAGCGAGCAAAGGTCGCCTCGGCATCACCAAGCGATTTCCCGTCGGCCCGATCCTCGGGATCAGCCCGTTCAACTTCCCGCTGAATCTTGCCGCCCACAAGGTCGCACCCGCCATTGCGGTTGGTTGCAGCATGGTGCTGAAGCCACCGAGCGCCGATCCACTCATCATGCTGAAGGTCGCAGAGATTCTCGTCGAAGCTGGCCTCCCCGCAGGTGGGCTCAGTGTGATTCCAACCTCGCGTCCCGACGCCGATCGCCTCATCGAAGACGAACGCTTCAAAGTGCTCTCGTTTACGGGCTCACCGACGGTCGGGTGGGCCATGAAGGGTCGCGCCGGCAAGAAGCGCGTGATTCTGGAACTTGGTGGCAATGCCGCGTGCATCGTTGATGCGACCGCCGATCTTCCGTGGGCGGTGAAGCGTGCCCTCGTCGGCTCCTTCGCCTACGCCGGTCAAGTCTGCATCAGTGTGCAGCGCATCTTTGTACACGAGTCGGTGGCTGATGACTTTGAGCAGCAGTTCGCAGCCGGTGCAGCGAAGCTGGTTCTGGGCGACCCGGCGAACGAGACGACCGACGTTGGACCGCTGATTGATGATGGTGCCGCGGCGCGGACCGCGGAGTGGGTGAGCGAGGCGGTCGCAGCTGGCGCGAAGGTCATTGCCGGTGGTGCCCCTGCGGATCCGAAGACACCTCGCCTGTTCGCCCCAACGGTCTTGGCGAATGTGCCGCGTGAGGCGCGCATCTGCAGCGAAGAGGCCTTCGCCCCCGTGGTGATCATCGAACGCTACAGCGACTTCGCTTCGGCCATCGACGCGGTCAACGAGAGCCGCTTCGGCTTGCAGTGCGGACTCTTCTCCAACGACCTGGCGCATGTGCGTGCCGCTTTTGATCGGTTAGAGGTGGGTGGTGTGATCGTGAACGATGTGCCGACCTATCGCATCGACAACATGCCGTACGGCGGCATCAAGGATTCAGGTCTCGGCCGCGAAGGCGTGCGCTGGACGATGGATGAGATGACCGAAATCAAGCTGCTCGTTCTCGCCGACCCGCAGTAGCGAGGCTATCCGCCGAGTTCGTCGTCCACTGGCGAAGAGATTCGGGCGAGCGCCTCACGAACCGCCCGCCGCGCGCGCTTGGCGCGGCGATTCACGCGTGCAATCTCCTGCTCGGCACGTCGAATCAGGTCGCTATGTTCGCCCTCGACGAGAATCTCGTGGTCGCGCAGGCTCTCGATCGGCGCATAGGTATCGGGTTCAGGGACCGACGCAGGGCGTGGCGTCGTGGTACGAAGTTCGGGTGGGAGCGGGGCAGCGGCTCGCCCGAGCAGTGCGGCTATCGCTCGTACCGCCTCAGGCGGTGCGGGGGTCTCCGTCGCCAGGAGACGCGGATCGGCAGGTGGTTCAGCTGAAGCTGACTTGCGTTCGGTCACGCCCTTCCTCCCCGTCGCTCTCTTGCCAGATGGTCGCTCTATTCTCACCGAAAGCGCCTCGGTCGGGGCGCCGGAGTTCGTGAGCGCTCGCAGCGCGGCGAGTGCATCGTGCAACATTTCGCCCTTCGCCTGAGCGGCAAGTTCGCTCCAGGGTTCGCTCGGCGAGGAGTGGTGTTGCGCGATTCCCCAGAAGACAACTCGGCCATAAGCGGGAAGCCGCAGCGTCAACCCGTTCCGCACAAGTGATGCAGTTGACACGAGGAGGCTGCGGTTGGTGATCGCATCTCGCAGCTCAACGACATCTCCTGCCTCTTCCGAGATCCCGAGTCGTTCGGCGATCGTGCTTGCTGGGAGTGGACTCGCT
>CAINNT010000123.1 GCA_903851225.1 uncultured Chloroflexota bacterium | reverse complement strand
CAGCGACTCGGTAGCACCACTATGCAACGCCGTCTCGCCGATCCCTGGAATGCGAATCGTCACCGCACCCTTGCCGCCAACGGTGACGCTGTTCGCGCCAAGGTCAATGGTCAGGGCGGAGTGTTCGTCGATACCCAAGATGGCCGTGCCATCTGGGAGGGTTCGCTCCAGCTGCTGCAATCGACCTTCTCCAATGAAGCAGCGCGAGGTGTCGTGCGTCGCGCCTTCGTTGTTGTTCCAGTGTGGGACGATCGCAACCGCGAGACCGGTGAGCGCGCCGACAATGTCGAGGCCGTCGAGCCAAATCGGGTTCGTGCCTGCCTTGTAGATCTCGTAGACCGGAATCGTGCATCGCCCCGATGCTGCCGCGGCAGCCGATGAGGTGATCAGCGTCGCGCCGTTCTGAATACGCGCGATGACCTGATCAACGATGGGTGTGCCTCCCCAGCGACGGAGCGCGCGCGACGGGGAGCCAGGCCCCAAGAAGATCAGATCCGCAGCATTCAAACCAGCGATGGTCGGCGCAAGCGCCGACGGGGCAAGGTCGGCGCCAGCGCGATCGGTCTCTGGGAGGCCAATCACCGTGGTTGGAATGCCAACCTTTGAGCGGAAGAAGACGGCGATCTTCTCACCCATCTCAGCGCGGTTCGTTTGAAAGTCGTAGCTGCCGTCGAGGGCAACCAGTGAGGAAGGAGTGCTGCGCTTCGGCAGAGAGGCGACGATGCTGCGATGCAGCGGCGCCATGGATGGGCCGATCTCGCCCGAGCCAATCAGGACGATTCTTCCTGGAGTCGCTCCTGCCGTCATAGGGCCAGTATGGCGCAGCGGCGAGTACGATCAGGGCATGGCAACGCTCTACCTCTCGGGCGGCGGACTCGGACGCTCGGCCCACGCATGGCCCGAGGCGCTGCAGTGGCTTGCGGTACAGCCTGGCCCACTCTTGCTCGCCTCGATTGCCTCAGTTGACGATCGTCAGGCGCGCACCCTGCAGCAGCTGCTTGCCAACATCGGGCGCGAGGCGATCCTTGTCGATCACCTGCCGCAGGAGAGCGCCGAGCCAACCACCCTCTTCTTGTGCGGTGGCGACGCGACAAGGCTGCTGGATCAACCTGAGCGGGTACGTGAACTTACCGCCGTGCTGAGGTTGCCACACCTCACGATCGTCGCCGATTCTGCCTCGGCGATGGCACTCGGCCGGCGCGCAGCGTCATGCACCTGCGGCGGTCACCCTATTCGTGTTACCGACGGAATTGGCGCACTCGGAGCTTGGAGCGTGCTTGCACATGCGGCTGGTAGCGACGACGAGCGACTCGCCGCCCTCGCCGATGAGGCTCTACCGAACGGCGGACCACGGCTGGCACTGCCAACCGGCGCCGCCGTCGAAGTACTCCGACTCGGATCTCGCATGTCGGGCGAGCCAGGTGGTCTCGACTTTAGAAGTACTCCGTGGTCACTGGTGAGCGCGCACCGCAGCGGAGCGCGCTAGCGAGAGGGAAGATCTACGGTGCGCGGCGATCAACGTAGCGACAACGCGCGCGAATCGGACATCGTTCGCAATCTGGACGCAGCGCATCGCAGTGACCGCGGCCGTGACGAATGAGTGCCACGTGCGCCTCATACATGCGCGCTGGCTCGACCAGGTCAAGCCAGGCATCATGAGCAAACTGCAAACTCGCCGTCGGAGGAAGCAATCCGATGCGCTTGGAGACCCGCTCGACATGCGTGTCAACCGGCATGAGCGGAACTCCGAAACAGAAGAGCATCACGATGGATGCGGTCTTCGGTCCGATCCCCGGAATGGCGGTGAGCCAATCACGCGCCTCCATTGGCGACATCGAGGTCAGGAACGAGAGGTCATATGAACCGCTCCGTTCGCGCGTCGCGCGCAGCGCCGCTTTGATGCGCGGTGCCTTCTGCGCCGCGAGTCCACCGCTCTTGATGACCGCCGCGAGTGAGCGCACGGGCGCCGTCTCCACCGCTCCCCAATCTGGATAGCGATCGCGAAGTGCGACAAAGGCCCGCTCGGCATTCGTATCGCTCGTGTTCTGGCTCAGGATGGTCGTGACCAGCTCGCTGATCGGGTCCATTCGAGGCTTCCAGGCTGGGGTGCCGTAGAGGCTGGCGAGGCCCGAGAGCACCTCCTCAACGAGCCCAGGGCGGCGGCGCTTCAGTCGCCTTGCCCACGCCTGCGCCGGGGTGATTCGTGCGGAACCTGGACGTTTTCGTGCGGGAGGCATGCCCGCATCGTAGCCCCCAGACACCGCCCAGCACGGTGCGCCAAGCGCACCCAGAGGGGCATAACACCCCGTTAACCCCCATCCTGTCATCTGGCCGAAGCGACGGCGTGCCCGCGCCGCGCTCTCGGCATTGAGGGAGGAAGAACATGGCTACACGGAACGCCGCAGGCGGCGTCAAGATCACCGTCCCGGCAACATGGATCGCTTCATGGACCCTCTACGACCTGGCCAATACCATCTGGTCGTACGGCATCTTCTCGTATGCGATCGGTCTCTATTTGACCAGCGAGCAGGGACTCGGCGAATCGCAGGGAAACCTCTGGCTGCAGATCTCGATCGCCCTCTCCGTGGGCGTCAACGCGCTCATCTCGCCTGCGATCGGAGCAATCTCGGACCGTGCGGGCCGCAGGCTTCCGTATCTGCTCTTCTTCACCGCGTTGGCAATCGTCCCCGCTATCTTCATCCCGTCTGTTCCGGTCGGCGTTGGCGTGCTGCTCTTTATCGCAGCAAACTTTGGATACCAGTCTGCGCTGGTCTACTACGACGCAACGATTCGCATCGTGAGTACGCCGGAGAATCGCGGTTGGGTTTCTGGTCTGGGCAACGGGCTTGGCTACCTCGGTACGATCTTGATCGGCGTGATCATTCTCTTTGGCGGACTGTCGGTCAACCAGGTATTCGTGGTCGCGCCGTTGCTCTTCGGAATCCTCGCGTTGCCAATCTTCATCTTCATCAAGGAGGTCCCGGAGCCTGCAGGAAAGCAGGTCAGCGGCAACTCCCTGCTGGCAACTCTCGGAACGATTCGCGAGCTTGGCAAGTACCCAGGCCTGAAGCGATTCCTGACCGCACGCTTCTTCTATACCGATGCGCAGAACACCGTGATTTCGATCATGGCGATCTTCGCGGTGCAGGCGGTCGGCTTCACCCAGAGTCAGGCGAACTACGTGCTGGTGGGCCTGGCGACCACGGCAGTCATCGGTGGCCTCGTGTGGGGGCGACTCACAGACAGTCGCGGTCCGAAATGGACCCTGAACCGCGTCCTCGCCCTTTGGGCAGCCGCACTCGTCATTGGGTCGCTCTTTGTCTCGCCGATCCCCTTCATCGTGGCGGGCGTGGTACTTGGCTTCGGCTTCGGCGGCCTCTCGGGTGCCGACCGGATCCTCATGTACCGACTCTCGCCACCGAAGCAGCTCGGCGAGTTCTACGGCCTCTATGGCTTGGTAGGCAAGGGCTCACAGGTACTAGGTGGGCTGCTCTACGGCGCAACGATCTTCTTCCTCTACCCAGTCATCGGCAACGGCGCGTACACGGTCGGCCTGCTGACCCTGCTCGCAACGATGCTCGTGGGCTGGTACCTGCTGCAGGGAGTACCGGAGAAGCGCCAAGGCTAGAAATCGACGCGCTCGGAGCGCTGCGTTAGCGAATGCGCGCAGCGCTCCAGCGAGTTAGCGCCGGGCCCCAGGCCCGCTCGCCATCACCCTTACTGATCGCATCCAACTCGACTAACCCGTTAATCGCGTCGGCGATCTCGGCGCTGCTCCATTTGCGCGCCGCCTCGGCAAGCTTGCCGGCGGGAAACTCATGCATGCCGATGGTGCGCGCAGCCGCTGCCACCGACGCTCCTTCAACAACCGTTGCACCGTGAATCTGTGCTAGGTCGCGCATCTTGCGATGCAGCGTTGCCACCACCATTGGTCCAGGTTCGCTGACCGCACGGAGCAGATGCTTCGATACGAGCGTGCCGCTGCGCGAGACGATCGCATCGGCGAAGGCAAAGAGCGAGCCAACTCCGCGATCAGCTACAAGCGCATCGACGGCGCGCAGTGAAATCGGTCCGGTAGGAATCGCGAGCATCAGCTTCTCTAGTTCGATTGCTGCCGTCATGCGAATGCCGCTGCGATCAAGATCAGGTTCACGCACCTCGGCACCAAGTCGTTCGGCGATCGACTTCGCCGCATCGCCAGCAATCTCGCGCCCAGCGCTCTTTGCACGAGCGAGCAGCCAGGAGGCGAGCTCGCCCGGTGCCGGCGATGCACAGAGAACGACGCTGCCGCCGCGATCTTTGACGAGTTGACCTAGCTCCCCAGGGCCGTCGGGTCGCGCCGCCTTGAGATTCGGTCGGCGCGCGCGCTGATCAACCAGGACAACGCCGTTCCCGGGAGCCATGTTGGCGAGCGTGTCGTTCAGATGGGCTCGTACGTCCTTGGTTCTGCCAAGGAGTCCCGCCCCGGTGACAACAACGAGCGAACCCCCACCGAAGAGCCCCCCGGTAGT
>CAINNT010000122.1 GCA_903851225.1 uncultured Chloroflexota bacterium | reverse complement strand
TGTGCGCCGCCTGTCTTGAACGAGCGCCCGGCCAGCCGTATCTGAAAGCAAAGCTCAAAGAGGGGCTTCGTCGACGCGCCGAAGGAGCACAGCCACCCGTCGGCATTCCACTCGCGCCAACGCCATCAACGCCGCTGACTGTTGGTGCCCCTGAAGTTGGGGAGAGCGGCGTACCGGCACGACTCGGACTCTTGCCACCGCCACAGAACCCCGACGAACTCGAGGCGTGGTACTTGAATCGCGCCCCATACGATCGCGGGCCACTTGGCGGCGCAACCTGGCAGGGAGAACTTGATCGCGCGGTGCTCTGGCTCGATGCGCTGCCATACGAGGGTCGCATTGTGGAACTTGGTGCCGGGATCGGATTTTGGACCGTGCTGCTTGCGTCGCGTGGCGACACGAGCGCCTATGATGCGCGCGAGGATCGCCTCGAGCGCGCGCGGCGCCGACTCATTGCACATGGCCTCACGGCGCATCTCCATCCGCGAGCACTTGATGCCGGGCCAGAGGGTGCGCCTGCTGGACTCGTTGTGGTGCCGTTTGTCTTGAGCCAACTCGCCGCAGAGCCGCGGGCGCGCATGATCGATGTGGCGCATGCCTGGTTAGCGCCGGGTGGACGCATTGCAGTGATTGATCTGGCCCCACCGAATTTTGACCCGGCGACACTCGAGCAGGCGGCGGGGGAGATGCTTGGCTCGCGATTTACCGATCGCCGCGCTGAAGTACTTGGCCGACACCTCGTGCTGATTGAGGCGACCGCGCGCTAACGCCCCCTTACGGGTGCAGCGTGTGTGAGTCGAGGAGCCGATTCAGCAGCTCAGGGAGCGAGTCCTTCGTCAGCCCAGCTGGCCGAACCGGCGCAGCGTCGCCGATTGACACGCCCAGGATCGGGTCGTCGCTGTTGGCTCCCGCAGGAATCTCAAGAGCGGCGGCGGCGGCAAGTGCGGCCATCTGGTCGGCTGGGAGTGTGACTTTCTCTGAATATTCACCGTGGGTCATGATCGTTCGCCCATCGGGGTAGACCAGCGCCTTCTCCTCCATGCCGTTCGACCAGCTGCGCGTGATGGTGTACGAGGGCGTACCGGACGGTTCGGCGGCGGCGCTGCACGCGACAAGGCCCGAGGCGGCGGAGACAGCGAGGAGCAGCGCAACCAAACGCTTCATCGTACGATCATAGCGGCAAGCAATCCGATGAAGGAGAAGAGCATGGCAGCACGAAGTGGGGGAGTCGAGGAGCTTCGCATCTTGGAGGCGCAGCTCGAACGCATGCGCGGGATGCTCGGTGCCTACTCGGGGCTGTTCTTTCGGCAGATCACCATCTGGGGCGTGGTGAGCCTCCTGCTCCTCGCACTCTCAGTGCTGAGCACTGGCGCACCCGTCGCGGTGCTCCTCCTATTTGTGGTTCCCTTCGCCTTTCTTGAGGCGGGATACACCTTCTACTACACCGTGTTCGCGCGCCGACATGCGGAGTTCTTGGAGCGCGCCATCAGCGCGCGGCTCGGCCGCGAGGTGCTTGCCGCACATCGACTGGAGGCGGCCTACTTCTATGAACCCGACGCGCCGAAGCTCTCGTTCCTCTCGTTTGGTCGGCTGAGCGGCTATGGCAGCGTGATGACGATCGGCTACTCCATCGGCGCTGTGCTCCTTTGGGGGGCGGGGCTCGACGAGGCGCTCAGCCAGGTGGGAGCTGGGGGAATGCACGTGGGCGTGCTCGTCGCGGGGGTGCTCTGGACCCTCGGCGTCACCCTCTATTTGCTCTGGCACTTCCTCTCCCGCCGTGACGAAGAGCGCCTCTTGGCCGCCCTACGGGTCGCCTACCCAGATGCGGTAGGCTCGCGTGGACGCGCCCGGTCAGGGCGCTAACCGACCCACGGGTAGAGGAGTACGAGCGACGTGACCACCCCCGATTCGGGAGCGCAGCACGGCACGGTAACCGAGCTTGATCGCGTCACGATTCGCTTCGCTGGCGATTCTGGCGACGGGATGCAGCTTACCGGCTCGCAGTTCACCGCCACCACCGCCCTCTTCGGCAACGACGTCTCAACGCTGCCCGACTACCCCGCCGAGATTCGCGCGCCAGCAGGATCGCTTCCTGGTGTTTCGGGATTCCAGATCAGCTTCTCGAGCGGCGACATTCACACGCCAGGTGACCGACCCGACGTGCTCGTCGCCATGAATCCGGCGGCGCTGAAGGTGAACCTGGGCGACCTCGTGCCAGGCGGCGCGATCATCGTGAACACCGACGCCTTCAACGACATCAATCTGCGCAAGGCGGGCTTCACCGAAGATCCGCTCAAGAACCAGAGCCTGCAGGGCTACAACCTGTATGAGATTCCCATGTCGACCATGGTTGCGGGCGCGTGCGAAGGACTCGGGCTCACCAGCAAACAGGTTGAACTGACCAAGAACTTCTTTGCGCTCGGCGTGATGTTCTGGCTCTACGAGCGCTCCATGGCCGGCACCGAGAAGTGGATCGCCGAGAAGTTCGCTGGCAAGGAGGCGATCGCCGAGGCGAATCGCCGCGCGCTGCACGCGGGCTATGCGTTCGGCGAGACGACTGAGATCTTCCATACGCACTACCGCGTTGCTGCAGCGCACCTACCACCTGGCACCTATCGCAACATCACCGGCAACGAGGCGACCGCCCTCGGCTTCGTCATGGCCTCCAAGCTCGCCGAGCGCGATCTCTTCTTGGCGAGCTATCCGATTACCCCAGCCTCCGACATCCTCCATCAGCTCTCGTCGTACAAGCACCTCGGCATCAAGACGGTGCAATCCGAAGACGAGATTGCCGCAATCGGCGCCGCGGTCGGAGCAGCCTACGGCGGTGCGATGGGTATGACCACCACCTCCGGACCCGGGATGGCGCTGAAGGCGGAGATGCTCGGTCTCGCCGTCATGGTCGAGTTACCGCTCGTTGTGGTCGATGTGCAGCGCGCTGGCCCGTCGACGGGGATGCCCACGAAGACCGAGCAGGGCGACCTACTGATGAGCATGTTCGGCCGGAACTCCGACTCGCCGATTCCAGTGATTGCGCCAGCAACGCCAGCGGAGTGCTTCACCATGGCGATTGAGGCCTGGCGCATCGCGTTGCACCACATGACGCCCGTCGTTTTCTTGAGCGACGCCTTCTTGGCCACTGGCGCTGAGCCGTGGCGCATTCCGAATATCGCTGACCTGCCATCGATCAAGGTCGAGAATGCACCCGCCTCTGACAAACCGGGCTTCCGCCCATATCAGCGCGACCCCGAGACGCTGGCACGCCCATGGGCCGTGCCTGGAACCCCAGGCCTTGAGCACCGTATCGGCGGTCTCGAGAAGCTCGACGAGTTGGGAACGGTCAGCTACGACCCCGACAATCATCACCGCATGAACCTGCTGCGCGCCGAGAAGGTGGCGCGCGTCGCTCGCGATATCCCTGCGACCGAACTCTTCGGCGACCCTACCGGCGATCTGCTGATCTTGGGCTGGGGCTCTACCTACGGCTCGATCCGTTCGGCCGTCGAGCGTCTGCGGGCGCGTGGCAAGCGCGTCAGCCATGCCCATCTGCGCTATCTAAACCCGTTGCCAACTGATCTTGAGGCGATGCTGAAGAACTTCAAGCATGTGCTGATGCCCGAACTCAATGCCGGACAGCTGCGCATGCTCATTCGCGCCAAGTACCTGGTCGATGCCGTGGGCTTCAACCTGGTGCGCGGCAAGCCGTTCCAAATCGGTGAGATCGAGGCGAAGGCCGAGTCGCTCCTCGGCGAGAGTGTGGAGGCGGCGAAGTGACCCAGTCTGAACTCCCGGTGCTGACGAAGAAGGATTTCGAGTCCGATCAGGATGTGCGCTGGTGCCCAGGGTGCGGCGACTATTCGATTCTCGCCCAGACCCAGAAGACGATGCCCGACTTCGGCGTCGCCAAGGAGAAGATCGTCTTCATCTCCGGGATCGGCTGCTCAGGTCGCCTCCCGTATTACATGAACACCTACGGCTTCCACACCATTCACGGCCGCGCTGCGACGATCGCCACCGGACTCAAGGCGGCGCGCCCCGACCTGATGGTCTGGGTGATCACCGGCGACGGCGACGCCCTCTCGATTGGCGGCAACCACCTGATCCACGCGATGCGCCGCAACGTCGACATGAAGATGATCATGTTCAACAACCGCATCTATGGCCTCACCAAGGGGCAGGCATCGCCAACCTCGCCGATCGGCAAGAAGACCAAGTCAACACCGCTCGGCACGATCGAGACGCCAATCATTCCGCTCAACCTGGTTGCTGCCGCCGAGGCGAGCTTCATCGCTCGTTCCGTTGACACGCATTCGGAGCACCTGCAAGAGATGATGCATCGCGCCGGCGAGCACTCCGGTGCCGCCTTCCTCGAAGTGCTGCAGAACTGCAACATCTTCAACGACGGCGCATGGCGTGACTTCACCGACAAATCGGTAAAAGAGGATCGCATGCTGGTGTTGAAGCACGGCGAGCCGATGATCTTCGGCGCCGAGAAGAACAAGGGGATTCGACTGAACGGCCTGCAGCCTGAAGTCGTCACTATTGGCGAGGACGGCATCACCGTCGCCGACCTCTGGGTGCACGACGAGACTGACCCAGACGCCACGCGCACGCAGATCTTGAGCCGCATGTGGTGGCCAGACTTCCCGGTGCCGGTCGGCGTTTTCCGTCGCGTGCCACGCCCAACCCACGACCAGCTGCTGATCGCGCAGATCGATGGAGCGAAGGCGGCACGCGCCGCCAAGGGTCCAGTCGACCTGCAGAAACTCCTCGCCTCCGGGGAGACCTGGACGGTCGAGTGACGGCGCCGCGCCTGTTGGTGCTGGCCGACGATCTGATCTGGGCCACTCGACTTGAGGGACAAGGGCGCACCCTTGGCGCTGAAGTGCAGCGATTCACCGCGCCGGCACCGCTTTTAGCGGCCCTTGCCGCGCAGCCTGCCACTCCTTCTGACCTTGTGGCGATCGACGCCACCACCCGCGCCTACGACGCTGAGTCGGCGGTTCGGGAGGCGTCGGCTGCCGGCATTCGCGTCCTCGCCCTGGTGCAGCACGACGATCCGGAGGGTCGGGCAAGCCTGATCGCCGCTGGGGCGCTGCGTGCAATGCCCTACCGCGCACTCTTCGAGCGCGGGCATGCGATCCTCGCAGGGCTGCTTGATCTGCCGGTGCCGCCGGCGACGAGCCCAGCAGCAACAGGGGAGGGTGCATGAGCAACCGAAGCGCCGAGATCACCGCCGCTTATGATGCCGCGACCCCTGGCCTTGGCGCTGGTCACGCCCTTGAGGCGAAGCTCATCGGTCCTGCCGCCTACGCCGCCCGACTTGCCGCCGCGCGCGACGCGGTGAACGACGCGGGTCTCGACGCGGTGCTACTCGGCTTCGGTGCCGACATGCGCTACCTCACGGGGTACGCCGCACCAGCCCTGGAGCGACTCACCATGTTGGTGATCCCCGCGAACGGTGCGCCATCGCTCATCGTACCGCGACTCGAAGCGGGCATGGCTGGCGACGCCCCCGCCATGCGCGGCGGTCACGTCGCCTGCGTGCCGTTCGGCGAGACCGATGATCCGTTCACTCTTGTTGCGACCGCAGTAAATGCGGGTGGCCGAGCTGGTGCTGGGGCGTGCAGCGTTGCCGTGTCGGACCGCCTCTGGTCCACCTTTTTGATCCGCATTGAGGCGGCACTTCGGCACCATGGCGCGATCAGCCAGACTCAACTTGCATCCGCCGTGATCGGCAAGTTGCGCATGGTGAAGTCGGCAGAAGAGTCCGCGCTCCTGCGCGCTGCAGGTCGCGCGGTGGATACCGTCGTCATGGCAATTACCAGCGGCACGCTGCTCGGCCGCACCGAGAACGATGTCGCGCGCGAAGTGCGGGAGCGACTCACCGGTGCAGGGCACGAGGTCTCCTCGTTCGCCATTGTTGGATCCGGCCCAAACTCCGCCTCGCCGCACCACGAGGCATCTTCCCGCGTGATCAACGCGGGCGATGCGATCGTGCTCGACATCGGCGGAGTTTTCGGCGGCTATGGTTCCGACACCACCCGAACCATTTGGGTGACTGGCCCGAACGGGGCGGTGCCGCCTACCGACGACTTCCTGCGCCGCTACGACATCCTGAAGCGCGCGCACCAGGCGGCGACCGATCATGTTCGCCCAGGGGTGACCTGCGAATCAGTCG
>CAINNT010000121.1 GCA_903851225.1 uncultured Chloroflexota bacterium | reverse complement strand
CCCTGCAGCGCCGGATCACTCAGCCGCACCGTCACCGTGAGGCCGGACGTCTGGTCGTCATCACACCGACGCGAAACGTTCCCTGCAGCGCCGGCAAGACTGATCGCGGTCAAGACACCAGCTAACTGCTCCACGTGGTCGTCGAGCTCTATGACCACGAGCGGGTCGTGCGCCATCAGCGGATTCAATGCAACGAACAGGCGTGCGAGAGCCGATGCGATCGTCACGGCACTGTTCGATTGCAACGCACCGAGGAGCGGGTCTGGTTCGCTCTGCGCTCCGGCCCAGCGTCCAGCGATCGCCCGATCGGTGAGCTCTTCGGCGCTACCCCCCACGGTGACGCGCACGAGCACACCACGAATTGTGGGGGTGCGCGACAGTAGCGTTGCCAAGGAACTGCGTGCGGCAACTCCGCCACGTACGAGAACCGCGCCGCCGCCCGGGTAGGTGAGTGACGAGAGATCACTGCTCATGGTGAGATGCGGCGGAACAGATTGAGCGGTGAGGTAGGTGCGTCGACGTGCATCGATCGCGTCGAGCATCGCTTGCCATGGGGCGATCTCCCACCAGGTTCGCCCGGTCCGCTGCGGTCGAGCCATCGCCGCCGCCGCTTCAGTGAGCGTGAGGCGCAGAGCCCCCAGCATCACCGCGCTCTCGCTCGAGCGCTCCAATGCGGTGCTCAGCGCATCGAGTGCGCGCAGCTGTCGGGTACTCCAACGCGACGCGGCGCCGTCCACCGCACCTGTGAATCGACCGTCTATTCGGGCGCGAAGGGCAGGTTCAAGGGTTCGGGTGGCGGCGACCTCGTTGGGAGGCACGGCTGAGGCCTCACCGCCGCGTCGCCCCAAGGCACGACAGGCGGCACAGGTGGCGCGGCGGCCGGTCGGCTGAATTCCCTCTCGATCGGCATCCAGCGGATCCTCCCAGCGCCAGGCAGCTACCCGCACCGCTTGCCCACAGGCCGCGCAACTGCTCTGCCACCCGTCATTGAGCGCCTCTGATGTGGCGGCAAGCAACGCTGTTGCGGCCGCCTCGAAGGCGCGCACCGTTGGCGGGCGAAGCTCGGCGGCGATCGTCCACTCATCGACTGCATCACGGGCGTAGAGCAGGCTGCGAACCGCTCGCCGTGCGCCCGCGAGGGCCAAGGCACTGCTGCGTGCGGTGAGGTCGACAGCAAGCAGGTCGCGCGCGGTAGTGGGTGAGGTCGACTCCGGAAGTGAGAGTGAGGCGGCGAGTCGGGTGGCGCTGCGATCCACGAGCACGCCCTCCGCCTATCTGCGACTAGTCGTCGTTGCTGCTGCCAGCCTCTTCGCTCTCAGGAAGGAATGCGTCATCAGAGGTTGTCTCAGGCGGCTCGACACTTGGTCGCTCGGCGATTGGCAACTCCTCTTCGTACGTGTCCTCGTCATCGTCGCCAAAGCCCTCGTCTTCGCGGAAGAACGAGCCCTTGGTGTAGGGTCGCTCGTCGCTAGTGCGCGTGGCGGTTGGGAAGGAGACCTTGCCAACGTTCCCAGCGCTGACGTGCTCTTCGCGGATGATGATGCGGATATCGCCACCACTGATAGAGGTGATACCCGATGTGTAACTGTTGCCGTCGCCAATCAACTTGACAAGTCGGGCGGCGATGCGCGGCTCAACGCGCCCGATCTCGATGCCATTCGCCTTCGCAATCAAACGATTGCCGAGAACGGCAAGCTCAACCGAGTCGCCAGGATTCACCTGCGCGAGAGTTCCCGCGTCGGCAACGTGCGTGAGTGCGGCAAAGCCGGTGGTACCCGCCTCTTGAATAAAGACGCCGGCGGGCGTTGTGGCCCCCTCCGAACTGGCGGTGATCTTCTTTCCCACCTTCTTGATGAGACCCTTCAAGCGCTCGAGGTTGCGCTCGGCGATCCGGTTGAGGGGGTCGAGGGCGAGGGTTGCCTGGTACTCCTTCTTTGAGCCGGCGAGGTCTCCCAACTCCCACAGGCACTTGGCGAGCCGGTTCTGTGCCTCGATACGCTCCTCAACCTTGATCGCATCGCCGAGGGCAAGAATGGCCGAGTTTGCCTCGCTCGCATCCTTCCAACGCCCTTCAGCGGCCGCCTTCAAGGCAACCTCCGCCTGCTCCTTCGCGGTGCGGCTCGGCTTCTGGGTGGTTGGGGTCTCGTTGGCGAGGGTCACGTGCGCCTCCTCAAATCAGTGCATGCGGGCTCTTGTCCCCCGCTCTGCTGTTGCGGAAGGATAGCCGATCGCTAGCGGCCGACCCCGATCCAGAGGAGGGCGACCCCGGTTGCGAGCGTGAGCGCGAGGATTTCGAAGAGCAGGCGTGGGTCGCGGCGCTCACCCTCGGGGGTCGCCGCCCAGATCTCCCGGGCATAGAAGAGGACAGCGAGACCAGCCGGCCCCGCAAGTCGCGCCACGCCAACGGATGCGAACAGAATGGAGGCCGCGCCGTTGAGTGCCGCCGCACCGAGGGCATCGCGAACGATCGCTGAGGTTCGCTCGCGACGGAGGCTCGACATGCCGGCGGCAAGGAGTGCTGCCACCGCGGCACTTCCGATTCCCACCGCGAGCACCGCGAGGGGGCCGACGGGATCAGGTCGCGCCGACGGGGTACCAGGGAGGGTGACGATGCCTGGGACCAGAGCCGAGATGCCGACGGACGCGGCGAAGAGGACGAGCGTGAAGACGGCCAAGCTGACCACGCGGTCGCGGTGCAGCGAGCCATTCGTGCCGCGGCGCAGGCGCAGCTCCCACTCGATCACGGCGCGCAAGATGCCGATCCCTGCGGTGATAGCGATGACGGCAGCAATTCCTGTTGGGACGAGGCGTACCACTCCGGCTATGGCGAGGGCGATCAAGCCGCCGAGTATCACCTCGGCGCCCACCGGTAGATCACGAACCTCAGATCGTCGGACGGCGTTGACGCCAACGGCACCCAGCAGGGCGGCGCCAGCACCGGCGAGCACAGTGCCTGGGCCGGTCGCGAAGTGGGCGACTCCAGCTGCGACAGCAACGGCGACTATTGTCTCTGCCCACGGTCGCGTCACTTCGACCTCACCAAACTCTGCCGCCGTATCGGTCAGGGCAGCGAGGCGCTCTGCAGCGACGGCGCGGGCACGACGGCGGGTCAATGTCGGTTCAGGCATAGGGTCAGGGTAGCGCGAGCAGGGGCTGCCGCGTAGACTCCTCGTGACCGCAGGAGCCGGCGCACAGCATTGGAGGGCAGCATGCTCCACCTCTCACGACTCATTGGCCAGCCCGTTCGAGACAGCGGCGCCGACGCGATCGGCGTCATCGATGACCTCATCGCCGCGGTGGGCACGAGCCACCCCCCGATCACCGGGCTCGTGGTCCGAACTGGGCGCCGCCGTATTTACCTCGGCTGGAGCAGCGTGGAGCGCATGGATGCTGCAGGCGCCACGATCCTGGCGACCCGCGTCAACATCAGCCGTTTCCGCCGCCGCGAAGATGAGATCCTGCTGAAGGGCGATCTGCTTGATAAGCAGATCGTTGACATCGACGGGCGCAAGGTGGTGCGCGCCAACGACGTGATCCTCGACTTCGTCGAGGGGGCAATGCGCCTCGTCGCCGTCGATGTAGGCACCGCGGGACTGCTTCGCCGACTTGGACTCCCTGACACCTGGATCAATCGCTTCTCCGGCGAACAGTCACGGGTTGCGTCGTACATCGACTGGGAGGATGTTGATCCGCTCGGTTCGACGATTGCCAGCGTGCGCCTCCGCGTTCCTCACGCCGGTCTCTCAGAGCTCCACCCTGCGGACCTCGCGACCATCGTCGACCAGCTGACGCCGCGTGACCGCGCCGACATCTTCAGCACCCTCGATGAAGAGGTCGCCGCAGAGGCGCTCGAAGAGTTGGAGCCAGAGACGCGCACCGATCTGTTGGAAGACCTCGAGCCGGAGCGCGCCGCCGATCTGTTGGAGGAGATGAGCCCTGACGAGGCGGCGGACGCGGTCGCCGAGCTCTCACCCATGAGCCGCAAGGAGATCTTGCGCTTGATGACAAAAGAGGAGCGCGACGACGTGCAGGAGCTGCTCGCTCACCCGGAGAAGAGCGCCGGCGGGTTGATGACGACGGAGCATGTGGCGCTGCGACCGCAAGCGACCGTCGCCGACGCACTTGCCGCAATTCGCCGCCACGAGCCCGATTCCGAAGTTGCATTTGCGGTCTACGTCGTCGACGGCAAGCGGCGCCTTCTCGGCGAGGTGACGCTCCGCGACCTGATCCTTGCCGCACCAACAGCGACGGTCGGCGACCTCATGGACGATGAACCGGTCGCCGTAGAACTTCTGGCGCACTCCGACGAGGTTGCCCGCGTCGTGACCCGCTACGGCCTCGTTGCCGTTCCCGTCGTCGATGCGCACCACCGGCTCATGGGCGTCATCACCGTAAGCGACGCGCTCTGGGACGTGCTGCCCGAAGAGTGGCGCCGCGAGATGCCGCGACGCCTGCATGCCGATAGCCTTGCCGCAGCCGGCCCACAAGAGGTCCCGACGCGCGCGCCAGCAAAGCGCGGAGGGAAGGCGTCGGCGAAGGCGGGAAAGGCGCAGCCACGGAAGAAGAGTCCGGTGAAGCGTGGCTAGCCTCGGCCTACGCGATCTCTTTCGTCGCCGCCGCGGCCCGCTCGCCTTCTTGGCCGTAGTTGGGCCAGGCCTCATCGCGGGAGTTGCGGGCAACGATGCCGGTGGCATCACGACCTACGCCACTCTCGGCTCACAGACCGGACTGCGCTTCCTCTGGATCCTTCCGATCACGGCACTCCTCCTCGCACTGGTGCAGGAGTCGGTCGCACGCCTCGGCGTCGTTACCGGGCAAGGGCTCTCCGACCTGATCCGTGAGCGCTTCGGCGTGCGCTGGGCTCTCTTCGCCATGGTCGTCTTGCTGCTTGCAAACCTCGCGAACACGGTGGCGAATGTCGCCGGCGCCGCATCGGCAATGGCAATCTTCAGCGTGCCGATTCTGCTCACCGCCCCACTCGCCGCCCTCACCGTTTGGCTGCTCGTGGTGTACGGGACCTATCGCAGCGTGGAGCGCATCTTCCTGGCGCTCACCGCCGTCTTCTTGGCGTACATCGCCGCCGCACTCTTGGCCAATCCGAACTGGGCGACCGTCGCCTCGTCGTTGACCTCGCCGAATCTCGGTGGCGTCTCCGGCGCGGAGATGTTGCTGCTGGTTGCCGTGGTCGGAACAACGGTCACGCCGTACATGCAGTTCTACCTGCAGTCTGCCGTCGCCGAAAAGGGCATTGGCGTTGAGCGGCTCGGCGCCGCGCGGGCGGACGCCGTCCTTGGATCGATCTGGACGAACTTCATCGCCGCATGCGTGGTGATTGCCACCGCTGTTGCTCTCGGTTCGCTCGGCAAGCCAATCGGGTCGGCAGCAGAAGCGGCGGTCGCCCTGGAGCCGCTCGCCGGTGAGTTCTCGAAGATTCTCTTTGGCGCTGGCCTCTTCGGCGCAAGCCTGTTGGCGATGGCGATCATGCCGCTCACCACCGCCTTCGCCCTCGCCGAGGCGTTCGGCTTTGAGTCGGGGGTCGACAAGCGTCTGAGCGAAGCGCCGATCTTCTACGGCATCTTCACCGCAATCTTGGCCATCGGTGCCATCGTGGTGATGATCCCTGGGCTCAATCCGATTGGCGCGATCATCAGTAGCCAGTACCTGCAGGGGCTCTTCTTGCCGATTGTGCTGGCGTTCATCGTCAAGCTCACGAGCAGCAAGTCGCTCCTCGGCGAGCATGTCTCGCCACGCTGGTTGCGCCTGGTGGGCTG
>CAINNT010000120.1 GCA_903851225.1 uncultured Chloroflexota bacterium | reverse complement strand
GACCTTGATGCCACGGATCCGGCTTGGGTCGCGGCTGAGAAGGAGGCGAACGATCTGATCGCTCGCTTGAACAGCGGTTCGAACTTTGAGACAGAGGCGAAGGAGAGCGACGACACAACCTCCGGAGCCGACGGCGGACTCCTGGCGTGGGCACCGAAGGGGACCTACGTGCCAGAGTTTGAGCTCGCGATTTGGGCCGACGGCGTGCAGCGCAATGACATCCTTGGTCCAATCAAGACCCAATTCGGGTATCACGTGATCAAATTCGACGCGCGCCGGCCCTCGCTGAAGGATCGTCTTGATGAGCTCGCCAAGGCGCTTGCCGCCGACGGTGTGGACTTTGAAGAGGCTGCAACCACCGCGACGAATTCGATTGAAGAGCTCACCTTTGCGAGCCCAGGCTACGTGCCGAAGTACACCGTGAACCCTGAACTGGGAGCCGTGGTGTGGGGCTTGAAGGCGGGGGGCACCAGCGCCGTGGTCGAGAGCTCAAACACCTATCTCATCGTGCATGTCGATGGTGTTGAGACGCGCGAGCTGACTGCTGATCAAATCACGGGCATTGAGGCGTCTGGATTCTCGATCTGGCTTGACCTCTATCGCTCTGCTGCGCGGGTCGCCATTGACGGTTCGGTTGTGCAGGAGGCTGGGGCTTCGCCAACTCCGTGACCGCGAACGATCTCGGCGGTTCCATCGATGCACTCATAACGGCCGCGCGACGCGCCGATGCGACGCTTGATCCTGCAAACGGACTCACCGTTGTTGCGTTAGACAAGTGCGGCGCCGCCGCGATTGATACCGGTCGACCACTCATCGTGCTGCTCAGAGATGCCGACGGTGCCGAGGAGTTGCCCGGAAGAGGCGGATCCGGCTGGGATCTCCTCGCTCGACTCTACGGTGCTGAACGATCGGTCACGCTTCTTCCAAGTCGGAGGGTCAGCTCGATTGCCGCCTGCACGTCCGAGGGCGCCCGCGGCGATCACGCGCTTTACCTCGCTGCGGTTGCGCCGCTTGATGCGTTCGCCTCGCCATGGACGATGCCGTGGCTGAGCGCCCGCCTCCGTGCCCCCGATGGTTGCCCATGGGATCGCGAGCAGACCCACTCCAGCCTGGCGAAGCACCTCATTGAAGAGGCCTGGGAGCTGCATGATGCAATTCTGGCGCTCGATTCGGCGAGCGAGGCAGAGCGACCGCGAGCAGCCACCGACCTTGCGGAAGAGCTCGGCGACGTGCTCTTGCAGGTGGTGCTGCACTCCCAGATCGCACAGGAGCGCGGCGACTTCGACCTTTCCGATGTGCAGGATGGGCTCGTACGCAAGATTGTTCGTCGGCACCCACACGTCTTCGGTGAAGCCAGTGCAGCAACAACTCGCGACGTGCAGCGGAACTGGGAGGCGATCAAGGCGAGTGAACGCGCGGCAGCCGGAGAGGGTGAAAAGGGTAAAGGTGCACTCGATGGTGTGAGCCGTGGGCTTCCGGCGCTCTCGGCGAGCCGCGAATTGCAAGACCGCGCCAGCGCCGTTGGGTACGACTGGCCGACACTTGACGGGGTGAGGGCGAAGATCAACGAAGAGTTGGCCGAACTGGACGAAGCGCTGGCAGAGGCTGGGCACCCCGACCAGATCACGAGTACGCCGGCCTCAAGCGCTGCGGCGTTGGCGCACGCGCAAGAGGAGCTCGGCGACCTACTCGCCGTCGTCGTGAATCTGGGTCGCCGCAGCAGCATCGATGCCGAAGCAGCGCTCCGTGGGGCCAACGACAAGTTCCGCCGTCGATTTGGCGACGTTGAGCGTCGCGCTGCTGCGCGCGGAATCTCGTTAAAAGATGCAGACTTCACCACATTGGATGCGCTTTGGGATGAGGCAAAGGCCGCCGAGCGTTCAGCGAAAGGGTAGGAAACACCATGAGCAAGGTACGAGCCGACGGTCGCGCTGCCGACCAACTCCGAGACCTAAAGGTGGAACTTGGGGTCCAAAAGTGGGCCGAAGGTTCAGCCATCATCTCGATCGGCAACACCGTGGTGATCTGCTCGGCCTCCATTGAAGAGCGCGTGCCGCCGCACCTTCGCGGCAAGGGGACCGGCTGGGTCACCGCTGAGTACAGCATGCTCCCGCGCGCGACGAACACCCGCTCCGACCGCGAAGCGGTGCGCGGCAAGCTTGGCGGACGCACGCACGAGATTCAGCGCCTCATCGGTCGAGCCCTCCGACAGTCGGTTGACCTAACCAAGCTCGGTGAGCGGTCGATTCTCATCGACTGCGATGTGCTTGTCGCCGATGGCGGAACACGCTGCGCGAGCATCACCGGTGGCTGGATCGCCCTGGCGCTCGCCATGCGCGCCAAGAGGCTCGAAGAACACTTGGTGCGCAACGTTGCTGCCGTCTCGGTCGGCATCCTTGATGGCCAAGCAGTTCTAGACCTGCCGTACGAAGAGGACAGCCGCGCCGATGTCGACCTGAATGTCGTCGCCACCGACGCTGGCCACTATGTTGAACTGCAAGGAACAGCGGAACAGGATCCGTTCCACCGCACGGCGCTTGACGAGATGCTGAAGCTTGCCGACGCCGGAATCGCCGACCTGATTACCTTCCAGCGCGATACCCTCGCTCGCGCGTGATCGCGCGGAGACGGCGGCTTCTGGTCGCTACCGGCTCCGCGCACAAGCTCATCGAACTGCAGCGCCTCTTTGGTGATCTGCCGATTGACTTGGTGACGCTTCGCGACCTTGGCATCACGAGCGAGTCGCCAGAAGATGGAGCAACGTTCGAAGAGAATGCGCTGCAGAAGGCGCGCTGGTACGCACAGGCATCGGGCGAGTGGACGCTCGCCGACGACTCTGGCCTAGAGGTGTCGGCGCTGAACAGTGCCCCTGGCGTGTACACGCGTCGCTACGCTGGCCCGAACGCTACGGACGTTGAGAACTACGAGAAGCTCCTCGCCGAGACCGCAGGGGTTGTCGACCGAACCGCTCGCTTTGTCTGCACGATGGCGTTGGTCGATCCAGTGAACGGGTCAGAGCGCACCTTCCGCGGCGAGTGCCCTGGGACGCTGACGACGACACCGCGAGGGGAGTTCGGCTTCGGCTACGACCCGATCTTTGAGGTGGATGGCCGAACGATGGCGGAACGCGCACCAGCCGAAAAGGATGCGCTCAGTCACCGCGGCCGTGCCGCCGCACTGGTCGCCGCAGCGCAACGGGGTGACCTGCAGCCTAAGGGCGTCGACGAGGTCGGCTAAGGTGTCGGCGTTGGCGTCTCTGTCGGCGTCTCTGTCGGCGTCTCTGTTGGCGTCTCTGTTGGCGTCTCTGTCGGCGTTGGGCTCGGCGAAGCGCTCTCCGGTGGAGCCGTGGGGTCTGGGGTTGGGGTGTAGCGCGGCAGTGGCAGGTTCGCATCGCACGAGGCTAATGTCGGGAACGGATGCGTCAGTGTTGGAGTGGGCGTGGCGGTCGGCGTGGGTGACGCACCGCTTGCAAGAGGCGCAGGGGTAAAGGTCGCCTCGGCGCCGAGCTTTGGCTCATTGGCCGCTGCAGGGAAGCCCCACGGTCGTGTTCCGGGAGTCGGGAAGAGGCGAGCCGCAAGCAACTCCATGCGTGCCGCATCGAAGAAGACAACCGAGCCGAAGGGGCTGTACTCACCCTTGTGCCGATAGCGCAGGATCGTGTCTCCCGGCTGGATCACAGCGCGCACGATCTTGCTGGTATCGAACGATCCTGCCGCCTCGGCCAGTTGCGGAACAAGGGCCGGGTTGAGGTCCGTGCGAACACCATCGCCAATGACATCAAGGAGGGCGAGTGCGTTGCCGACGAAGTTCCCACTGCGTGCCAGCTCATCGCGAGCGGCGAGCAGAATCTCGATCTGTCGTGGGCCACGCGTCATGTCGTCAGTGCCTGGAGCCTTGCGGATGCGCGCATAGGCAAGCGCACACTCGCCGCTCATGTGCCAGTTCCCGGCCGGGAGTCGAGCCCCGTCCATGTTGGTCCGATAGGTGACATCAAGGATCGTGCGACGGATGGTGAGGTCAACGCCCCCGAGTTGATCGATGATCTTGACAAAGGTCGGAATGACGACAACGGCGGTCGCGTCAATCTTGACGTTGAACATGGTGCCGAGGGCGGTGCTGAGCGCGGCGGCTGGTCCATCCGGGAACTTCTTTGGATAGCGCAGCGCGTACGACCAGAGCGAATTGATCTTCGGCCCGAACACGTCGCCGTTGCCGAGTGGGACATTGACCAGATCTCGCGGGATCGAGACCGTGCTGACGTAGCCGCCGATGCGGTCCCAACTGACAATGATCATGGAGTCGGTGTTGAACGAGGTTCGGTTGCCCATCGTGTCGGCGCCGATGAGCAGCATCGTGAATCGGTCGCCCAGCGGCGGAGGTGTTGGTGTTGCGCTCTCAACCGCAGAGCCACTCGGTGTTGGCGTGCCGAAGCCCGAGAAGACATCGGTGGCGGCTACCTTGGCGCGATAGACAATTGCCGCCGCGCCGGCCTGGGGTGCGATGGAGATCAGCAGAGCAAGTGCGAGCAGGATCGCTGAGCGGCGAGTGCGCGCCGTGCCGCGAGCGGCGTCGACGGTGACCAAGATGCGCCACGGAATAGAGAGGAGCAAGAGCGCAAAGAGCAGGGTGAGTCGACCAGGCGTGGCGACGGCGGCGGCTGTACGCACCAACCCGAAGAGGAGGAGCGCACCGAGCCCCAGCGCAACGAGCACAAGGAGGGGGAGGGCGGAGAGGAGCGCAGCACGGCGGCGACCGGAAAGCCACTGGCCGAGGCCGGGCACGATAGCTGACGCGGCGGCGGCTCGGAGGGAGCCCGTTTTGGGCGTGGATTCAGCAGGCATAGAGAGATGATGCCACCCGATTGAAGGGAGCGTTTAGGATGAGCACGTCGGGGTGTGGCGCAGCTTGGTAGCGCGCCTGCTTTGGGAGCAGGAGGTCGGAGGTTCGAATCCTCTCGCCCCGACCACAACGTCCCGCGTCTCGTCATACCCCTGGTCGCGGCCGTGCCCTCGTTTAGACTGACGAAATGATGAGTCAGCCGCTTTCTGAGCGCCTCAGTGAGGGGTACCGTCGCTTCCGTGCGGGTCGCTACACCGATGAACGCGTGCGGTACGACACCCTCGCGCGCGAAGGGCAGAGGCCGCGCACGATGATCGTCGCCTGCTCCGATTCTCGTTCGGCCCCAGAGACCATCTTCGACGCTGGCCCAGGAGAGCTCTTCGTGGTGCGCAACGTGGCCGCGCTTGTCCCTGTGTACGCCCCGGATGCCAAGAGCCATGGCGCCAGTGCCGCCCTGGAGTTTGCGGTGCTCGGTCTCGAGGTGACCTCCATCGTGGTGATGGGGCACGGGCGTTGTGGCGGGGTGGCGGCGGCGCTGGACCCCGCTTCGCGGTTAACCGCCTCCGACTTCATCGGTGCCTGGGTTGCCGATCTCAAAACACTCGATGCGCACACGCCTGCTGCTCCGGAGGGTAGCCCCGAGGATCGCCAGCGACTCATCGAGCATCTGAGCGTGCAGCAGTCGCTCGAGCACCTTCGCACCTTCCCCTGGATCACGGAGCGGGAACGGGCAGGCGCGCTCACCCTCCATGGAGCGTGGTTCGATATCTCACTCGGCGAGCTCCACGCCCTCTCGGGGGATAGGTGGATTCCGCAGCCGTACGACCAGGAGGGCTGAACCCCGTCGGGAACTGCTGACCCCGAACTGTCGTTACGATAGCGATGGGGAGACTCCCCAGACAGAGAGAAGTAGAGGTGCATCGTGCGAACACTCCTGAAGCTCTTCCTTCCGCTCGCCCTCCTGTTGGCGGCCGTTGCCCCGGTGGTTGCCGCGGACGAGTCCCCAGCCCCTGAGGTCGTGCCGTACCTTGCGCCGGAGTACAGCGGCACGCTGCCAATTGCCACTCCCGAGGATGCACATGCCGCGGTACTTGCCGCAGGCGGGCCATTCGCGGACTTCTCCCTTAACGACGGTGCACTCATCGGCGCCGACAAGTACTACGACGTCAAGGGTGATCCTGGAAGCTCCGCCATCTGGATCGTTGTCTACACCTACGGGTGGAACGACTGCCTGGCGGGCTGCATCAACGGTCACAGCTTCGTCTATCAAGTTGATCCGCTAACGGGTGCCGCAACCTTCGATAGCCATCAAGGTGACGAGCTTCCCGCCGACGCACCAGATGATCTTGTTGCGCTGGCCGGCCGCAGTGGTGGCGCCACCCCAGAACCAGAGTGGCGCACCGTCACCGGTGAACCAACCGCCTGCCCAGAGGGGATCACGGAGCCGAATGCACCGATCTCCAGCGATACAGCGTTGCCGTGCCTACTGCCAGACGGTTCACTCTTTCCGATGGTGCTAGAAGATGGTGTTGAAAGCGACACCGATTGGGCCACGATGTACAGCACCTGGATGCAGGAGTTCCGTGACTCACTCGAGCCGTGCGCGGAAGGTGTTGACGTAAACGATCCGATGGTCGCTACGTGCGTACTCCCTGACGGCACAATCGTCGGGCCAGTGCCACTCTTCGCAATGAGCATGCCAGGTGAATCTGAGGAAGAGAACGGCTGGACTACGGCACTGCCAACGATCATCTTGGCGGCACTGCTCGCCTGGATCGGCGCTGCTGTACTGGTTGGTCGATCGAAGCGACGCGCCGCATAACTCGCGCGCAACTGGAGTAACCGGGCGACCCCGGCCGAGCCGCTCAGGCGGTCAGGTCGGGGTCGTTCCCCATTCATAGTTCTGCTTCAAGATTCGCAGGTACACAAACGTTTCGGTTTCCAGCACGCCGGCGATCGAGCGGAGTCGCTCGGTAAGGAACGTCAGAAGCGCGTCGTTGTCTTCGCAGACCACCTCAATGAGCAGGTCGTACGCACCTGCGACCACCACGCAGTAGCTGACCTCAGGGAGTGCCTCGAGCTCTTTTGCGGTGCTCAGTAGCGCGGCCGGGGTGCAGCGCACGCCGATCATCGCCATGAGGGGGTAGCCCACCTTGAGTGGATCAGCCACAGCGATGACCTTGAGGGCGCCGCGATCAACAAGACCCTTGTAGCGGGCGCGGATGGTGGACTCAGGCACGCCGAATGCGGCGGCGATCTCAGTGAAGGGCTTGCGGCCGTCGGCCTGCAGCAGTTCCATGAGGCGACGATCGAGGTCGTCGAGCGCTCCGTGACCGTTCCCTCGTGCCATCCCACCCCCCTGCACTGCGTTCAAGTCGTTGCGAACTTCGCGGGGCAGATGGCCCAGCGGTGCGAAGGCTACCATCAGCGGGTGATTAGCGGCCCACTCCTCCTCGCACGCGCCCTCCTGGCAAACGTACGATTTGCCGTGCTGCAGATCGGCGTCATCGCCCTCGCCTCTACGATTGGGATCGCGCTCCGCCAGCTTCCGGATTACGCCCTGCAAAACGCTGGCGACTACGCCAATGAGATGGCCAGGTTGCGCGCCGAGTATGAGCCCACCCTCGGTCCACTCGTGGGCATCTTCGAACGCCTCGGCCTCTTCCGTGTCTTCACCTCGCCGTGGTTCACGGCTCTGCTGGTGCTGTTGACCGTTTCAATCATCGTCTGCACCTGGGACCGCCTCCCGAAGATCGCAGCCGCCACCGCACCATCGCGCCCCGAGCAGCCCGACACCTTCTTCAGCGAATCGCTGCCCGGGCGTGGTGTCATCGACCTCCCATCGCCGTTGCCAACCAGCGCAGTCCTTGGTGGCCGCGCGCACGCCGCGGCCGCGGAGGCGAAGCGCAGCGGGTGGGAGGTGAGCATTGCCGCTGCCCCTGACCACAACGGTGGTCTCCTTCTACATGCTGACCGATTCCGCCGCTCGGGCCGGTTCACCCTGGTGATGCACACCGGGCTTGTGGTGATGCTCCTCGCCGCCGCGGCATCGGGGATCTTCGGGTACACGCAGGGAATCCTGCTCACCGACGGCGAGGCGCTCCCCGTGGGGAAGATCGGCACCGCCGATGGTCTTGTGATCGTCAACCACGAATTCAGCGCACCGCGCACCAGCACGGGTGCATTCGCCGATTTCTCTACCGACCTTGGTGTCTATGTCGGCGGTGAAGAGGTCGCTCGACAGTTGGTGCGCGTCAATGAGCCGCTCGCCTACAACGGCTGGAGCTTCCACCAGAACTTCTTCGGCCCAGCCGCACGGCTTGAGATTCGTGACGATACAGGTGCGCTGCTCTGGTCTGGAGACGCTCCGTTCTCGGCGCAAGTCGATGGTGCACCGTATGCAACCCTGCCGATCCCAGGAAGCAGCGCAGGGATCGAGATGCAGTTGCGTCGCGATTCAAGCGGCGCCGCTGCAATCTTCATCGTTGCAAGTGCCCCTGACCCGAACGGCACGCCAGCCGAAGATGGCACCCTTCCACTCACGACCATCTTCGCTTCGGTGCTCGCCGAAGGTGAGGTAGCAACAGCGCCCGGTGCTGGATTCAGCGTCTACCTCCGCGAGGTGACCTCGTATACGGGGATCATCGCGCGACGTGATCCGGCGGCACCACTCATCTGGATCGCCGCCGCACTCATCATGGGCGGGCTGATGTTGACGCTCCGCCGGCCTCGTGCGCGCCTCTGGCTGCAACTTCGCCCGGGTGTTGCCACGGTGCCGATCGTGCTCCTCACGGAACGCGGCGCAGACTCGGCACACTATGGCCCCATTATTGAGCGCATCACTCGTCGACTTTCGGGAGAGGGGGCGTAATGGCGTCGCTGCGAGAGCTCGTGCAAACGTTGCTCCCCAGCGCCGTACCCCTTGCAAAGGTTCGCGATGAGTCAATGGCGCGCACCGTTACCTGGGTGCGGGTCATGCGCATGCGGCTGCCAGCCTTTGACGGCATGGAGTCGGGTGACTTGGCGCTGATTCCGCTGTCGCTGCTAATCACGGCGGCACCCGACACGCAGTCGCGGGCCGATCTTGCTGAATATCTCGCGGACCATGGCAGCACCGGCGTCCTGCTGCTTGGCGACGAGCAGCCCGGCGCCGCCGAAGCGAAGGCCCGCACGGAGCTTGCCGAAGCCGCGGAGAGGAACGGGCTGCCATGTTTTGCGATACACGGCATGGAGTCGGCGCAACTCGAACGCAGCCTGATCGGTGCGGTGGTGAACCGACGTGCTGAACTTGAGCGACAGGCGGTGGGGCTGGAGCGTCAGATCGCGGCACTCGCCCTCGATGGTCAGGGGCTCGAAGCGCTGGTCGGTGCGCTCGCCGCATTCATCGGTCGCGCGGTGGCGCTTGAGGCGCGCGGCGGCGTCTCGCTTGCAGTGGTTGCGCCTGCAGGGCTGCCGTCAAGCGCTGCGGCAGCGAAGGCAGTCTCGCACTACCTCTCCAAGAGCAGACCAACAGGTCAGCGCATTCCACTTCCCGCGGTCCCAGGTGCACCAGAGGGTGAGCGCGACGATACGGGGCTCGAAGAGTCCCCACTCGGCGATGAGGGTTCAGAGCGACCCGGCTCCATCATCCTGCTTGGCGATGAGCCCGTCGGCGAACGCGAACGCATCGCGTGTGAACGGGTTGCGCCACTCCTGGCGCTTGAGATCGTGCGTGTCGCCGCCGAACTCCCCGCCAATGCCGGTCGCGGCGAAGCTCGGACGCTGCCGGCCGAAGGTCCCCCCTGGGTCGCGATTGCGGCACGTCAGCCTCGACAGCACGAGACTGATGTTCCGGCACTGCGTCGCGAACTGCGACTCTTGGCGAGCCCGCGACGCTTCATGTTGCGCGGCAGCAACGAGAGCCTCGAGGTGCGCATCATTGCGGTTGCCGACGCCAGTGACCCAGGTGGAGCGGAGGCCGCACGAAAGGTCGCCAAGCGACTCAAGCGCCCGGTCGCCGTATCGAGACCCTTCACCGACGCCGCCGCTCGACCCGCCGCCGAGGCGGAGGCACGCGCCGCACTCGAGTCACTCGAGGGTCGTATTGGCGGTCGCGCCGGCAGTGGAGGCGAGCAGGTCGTGCGCGCCGAACTCCTGCCTGCCCATCAGCTGCTCGGGTCGGTACTGACCATCCCCGAAGGGCGGCGTCTTGCGCGCGCGCTGCTCGCACCGCTGTTGGTGGGTACCGCAGCAGCTCGGCGACAACGCATCGAGACGGTGCGTGCCATCTTGGACGCTCCGGGATCCTCGGAGGCCAGCAGCTCGCTGGGTGTGCATCGCAACACCACGGCGTATCGTCTCAAGCGCATCGAGGAGGTGACGGGCTGGGACCTGCGCGAGCCCGACCTGCGACTCGCTCTCTCGCTCGCGCTGCGCATTCTGGACGCAGAGGGTGGCTTCGACGGGAGCGTGAGCGACGAGATCTGAACATGTCAAGGTTCACAGGATTCGATCTGGCATAGGCGGTAGAATCAGCACATGGAACACAGAGCGACATCTCGAATGACGCTCCGTCGCGCCATTGCGCTCGCAGGGGCCGCCGTCCTCTGCTTCTCTGGCGTGGTGGGTACGGCGGCTGCTAACCCGACCCCTGCGGATGCCGCCACCTTCGTGCTGAAGCCCTGCACCGACTGGAAGAGCCAGATCTCGCCCCCCGACACCATTCGCGTGCTGCGCACCAACTCGGGTGTTGTGGAGGTGATCCCGTTCAAGCTCTACGTCTACCGAACCCACGTCGCGGAGTTCTACACCGAATACAAGTCAAGCCCATACAGCGACGCCTTGCTTGGCGTCGGCGCCATTGCCATCAAGCAGAACGCCTGGTCGTGGACAATGAAGGGTCGAGATTGGTTCTATGCGTCCACCTTGAGGAATGCGACATACGAACAATGGCTTCGAGATGACCTCGCCGATGATGGCAGGGTGAATGGAACCAAAGGGCGAGCTGGTTCGACAAACTCACAGAGAGCGACGGAGAACTTCAAGACGCTAATTCCATTGCGTATTCGTTACGGCGCCGATTTGCTAGATGATGGTATCGGCGGACTTGTGCGCGATTATTCGAAGGGGCATTTCACCGCACCACTTGCCGTGTACAACGAGAGCGGCGGGATCGTTCCGGTCACCAGCCTTCCCGCTGACACCCCGCGTTCGTGCTTCGACGTGACCGACGAACCATCCATCAATCAGATCTATCGCACCGGTGGTATCTACGAGCCGGGATGGACCTCTGGGGGGCGCAGCACCGCCCGATACAACGCAGCCGTCGACGCCACCTGGGGTACAACGGTGCAGCGCCTGAGGAGTGATGGGAAGTGGTACTTCGCGAACCCAGGCTTCTACGGCAGTTGGAATGGCGGAGGCGGATCGGTAACCGGATGCCTTGCGCCGCCAAAGGCCGGACAAACCGGCATCCCGCTTCGCCATGCGACACAGCCCGGACACTGGCGTGGTGTCTCCGTCTTCGTGATGAACGCAGACTCATGTGCAAAGGAGCACGACCTCTCCGTTGAGGAGCTCATTCGCTACGTCTGGTACACCGTGGATGCGGATGCGACGGGTGAGACCTCGTATAGCACTCCAAGCTCGCGGGCCTATAAGTACCGCATCAACTGGGTTGAGTCGAACCGCATCATCTCCCCGGGGATCGATGTGACGGGTGACGGGAAGGGTGACTTCACCGCCATCGGTGCCGATGGCTCCATTAAGTTCCTCGCTGCCGACAAG